>JAUVKA010000216.1 GCA_030592205.1 Bacteroidota bacterium
AGCACCGAGAAATGATATTATTCCCAGAATAGTATCGTATTCAGATACCCGTGTGAGAATGAAAAGTGTAAGTAAAACAATTGGAAGATCAGAAAAAAGAGGAACTGTGGCCACCTTCATTCCGGCTTTCCGGCCGTTTTGCAGACTCTCACGAATTACCAATGCCAGTATCGGACCAGGCGAAATACCAGCTACTAAACCAAGAGTTGCTCCGGTTAATAGGTATTGGAGAATTTCCATGGGAACAAATATAGTAATTCGTGAATGGTGAGTAGTGAATAATGAATAGTGGTCTGGTAGATTTGTATATTGGTATTTTGGTGAATTTGTATCTTCAAGATTTTGCAAAAAGCGGTCAATGTATATCAGTCAAAGGCACCGCCTTCCATGCCTGCATTCCATTGTAAACTACAGTAATAGGTGTAAGTGGGTGAGGGCGATTTTACTTTTATGGTGTTTATAATGATATCTCCCTGGTATGCATCCTGGTATTTCAACCAACAGGATGGTGCTCTGTTTTGAGCAACACCATGACTGTTTGAAGAAAGACATATACCTGAAACAACAATTATCGTTAACAGGATCTTCTTTAATTTCTGATTGATGGTAGAAAACTTCAAGTTATGATGTGCTTTATTATCCTACAAAGTTGCCATTTTTTTATACCCGTCACTCCCCGATTAAAATCAGGGCAAGCTGTCACCCGTTTTTCCGTCACCTTTTTCAGTTCCTCCATTATATGTAAATTTGATGTTTTTCGATGCTTAAAGTTAATTCTCTATTTGGCAGATGAAGTTTAAACTCAATTTCAGAAATTATGAAAAATACCTTAAGCCTCCTGATTCTTTCATTCTTGCTTTTATCAAATAGTGTACAGGCACAAAGATTGCGCGAGTTTGGAATTGAACCTGGTATAATGAAGCCAGGTTCATTGAATGCAATTACTGATGTTCCAGGAGTAAAAGTCGGGCATAAAACTTTATTGGAATCGGGTGTGATGTGTACTGGTGTGACAGTAATTTTGCCACATGGTGGAAATATATTCCAGGAGAAGGTTCCGGCAGCTGTTTTTGTAGGAAATGGCTTTGGAAAGCTCATGGGTACAACACAGATTGAAGAGCTGGGCTATCTTGAAAGTCCGATTGTTTTAACTAATACCCTGAATGTTCCAAAGGTTGCTGATGCTGTACTGGATTACTTGCTAAAACTGCCGGGGAATGAAAATATTCGTTCAGCCAATCCAGTTGTGGGGGAAACTAACGATGGCTATCTTAATAATATCCGGGCCCGGTATGTGGAAGCAAAGCATGTTGTCGAGGCAATTGAAACGGCAGTGGAAGGTCCGGTTGAGGAAGGTAGTGTTGGTGCAGGAACAGGAACAATTTGTTTTGGATATAAAGGTGGCATCGGAACATCATCAAGGGTGATGGGGGGTGCATTAAAAGACTATACAGTAGGTGTATTGGTGCAAACTAATTTTGGAGGCGACCTGAAAGTTGATGGCTATCCAGTTGGGGAGTATTATAGAAAACAAAGGACAAAACAGACACCAGAACCTCCATCAGATGGTTCTTGTATGATTGTGGTGGCCACTGATGCTCCACTTGATACACGAAATCTAAAAAGACTGGCAAAACGAGCAATGCTGGGACTGGCAAGAACAGGTGGAATTGCCAGTAATGGTAGCGGGGATTATGTGATCGCATTCAGCACCGCTCCTGAGCTAAGAGAGAAATATGGATCAGGAAGCCTGACGACTGGTGCTCCGGTAATAAGTAATGACAGGATGAGACAAATATTCCAGGGCGTCATCGAGGCAACAGAAGAGGCCATATTAAATTCATTATTCATGGCCACAGAAGTACAAGGATATATGGGGCATAAGGTTCCGGTATTACCAAAGGAGAAAGTTGTGGGATTAATTAAAAACCGGTAGGGACGGGGCCTTGTGCCCGTCCGTTAATGGCGTATTCAAAATAAACGTTAAATATACCGATAGGGACGGGGCCTTGTGCCCGTCCTTGAATGCGCAGGTAAAATGCAACATATGATAGGAATAATAGGTGGCATAGGACCAGCAGCAGGATTGAACCTGGCACGATTAATTACCGAACAGGTAAAAGTGCAGCGGGATCAGGATCATCTGCCCTGGATCTTGATGAACCAGCCAGGACAGATAGTTGACCGTACGGAGTTTTTGCTGGGAAGAGTGAAAGAAAATCCCGGGGATGAAATTGCGGGGCAAATTCTGACTCTCGAAAAAGCCGGATGTACTGTCGTAGGAATAGCCTGTAATACAGCTCACGCACCTGTAATTTTTGATCGTATCCTGGAATTATTGAATAGAGCAAATAGTGGCATTCGACTGATTCATGCTATTGATGAAATGGTGAATTATACCAGAATGAACTTAAAGCCGAGAGAAAAAATTGGTATCCTGGGTACAACAGGCAGCTACCTTAACAAACTGCACGAAAATCCGCTTCTTGAGGCAGGATTTCAAGTGATTGACCCCGGACTGAATCAACAGGAGGAGATTATTCATCAGACTATTTATCACCCGGAATGGGGTATTAAAGTATGCTCTGGGCCTGCAAGCAGGGAAACCCTTCGGAGCTTGCAAACTGCCATCAACTTTTTCAGGAATGAGGGTGCCGGAGCATTGGTTCTCGGCTGTTCCGAAATATCACTTGTAATCGATGAGCTAGATTGTGACGGCCTGGTTCAAATCAGGCCGATGACGATACTGGCAGAGGCGTTGGTGGGATCAATTTGTACCCCCTTGTTTCCCCCGGATCAAGTCCAGGGCAGGCTCCCCTAGCCAGGCTGGAAAGAGAGACAGTTACTATTACGGCCACCAAAGAGTAGCCAAAAGATATAATGCTGAATTGAAAACCGACATTGGTGTTGTGGCTCCCGCTTTTGACTTAGTGACCGACACGAGACCGGAAGTAACATTTTATGTGCCATCGAGGGACGGGCACAAGGCCCCGTCCTTACAACGATCTTTTGTTAGTTAGGTGGAAGATTAGTGAGCCGCCTTTCATCAGATCGAAATGATTCAGAGTATATCCTTCGATCACCTTTCCGTTCAATTCAACTTTGTCTACATATATGTTTGCCTGGCTCTGATTTTCAGCCCTAATCGTTAGGGTTTTGCCATTATCAAGACTTATAATTGCCTCTTTTACCATCGGGCTGCCAATAGCATAATCCTCTGATCCGGGAAGGACAGGGTAAAATCCCAATGCAGAGAATATATACCAGGCACTCATTTGTCCAGCATCATCATTGCCACATAAGCCGTCTTCTTTATTACTATACATCGTATCCATAATCATCCTTACACGTTCCTGAGTTTTCCAGGGATCATTGGTCCAGTTATAAAGATAAGGCATGTGATGACCGGGCTCATTGCCATGGACATAATTTCCTATGATTCCATCCCGGGTGATATCCTCATTTTTCTCAATAAATTTATCATCGATTTCAGTGGTGAATATCTTATCCAGATGTGCCGAGAATTTGTCTTTTCCTCCCATCATGGAAATCATATTATCAATTTCCTGGGGAACATATAATCCATAATTCCAGGCGTTTCCTTCGATAAATCCCTGCCCATGAGTATCAATAGGGTCGAATTCCTCACGCCATTCACCATCGGCTAATTTTGGACGCATGTATCCGATTTCAGAATCGTATACATTCTGGTAATTTTTAGATCGATTTAAATATACTTCATAAACCTCATCGTTGCCTGCCTTCTTCGCAATCTGTGCGATACACCAGTCGTCATATGCATAGTCCAGGGTTTTTGAAACCGAAGAGGAACTCCTGTCTTCCGGCACATAACCAAGAGCCATGTAATCCCCAACACCATCGTAATATGGTACTGTGGCTGTATTCCGACAAGCATTCAGGGCTTTATTTAAATCGACATCTGATACACCCTTAATAATAGCATCTGAGATTACCGATACAGAATGATAGCCTACCATACACCAGTTTTCGTTGGCATAATGGCTCCAGACAGGTAACATTTTGTGCACACTTTGATCATGATGAGCCAGCATGGATTTTACCATATCATTGTTACGCTGCGGATGAAGAATATTGAACAGAGGGTGTAGAGCCCGGTAAGTATCCCAAAGGGAAAATATCGTGTAATTGACAAAGCCCTCGGATTGATGAATATTTTGGTCTAAACCTCGGTATGAGCCATCCACATCTTCATAAATGACCGGTCCTAACATGGTGTGATAAAGAGCGGTGTAGAAAGTTTCCTTTTGCTCTGCAGTTTCTGTTTCGACAATAATTTTTGAAAGCTCATTATTCCATTTATCCTGGGTTTCTTCCTTCACTTCATCAAAATCCCAGTGAGGAATTTCTGTGTTCAAATTATTCAGGGCTCCATTGGTACTTACTGAAGACAGGGCAAATTTTATTTTGATTTTCTCATCATTCTCAGTTTTGAAATCAAAGTGTGCCCTAATGTTTCTCCCGGCCATTTCAGGGAAATTTTCAGATTCATTAAACTTCCTGTAGAAGCCATTGTATTTAATGTCTTCATATTTCTTATGCCCGTAATTATCAAATGCTTTGGAAAACTTCATGGCAAAATATACAAATCTTGTTCTTGCCCATCCTGAAGTTTGTCGGTAGCCGGTGATAGTTGAATCATTTTCAACCCGGATAAAAGTCCATACATTCTTTCCTTCATAATTATAGATATTCGACATCAGGTCGAGAATAATATGAGCATCGCCTGATTTTGGGAATGTATATTGATGCAAACCAACGCGGTCAGAGACTGTTAATTCAGCAGTAATTTTATAATCGTCCAGGAGAACTTTATAGTATCCCGGTTCAGCATGTTCGTTTTTATGAGAAAAGCCGGAGTGGTATCCGCTTTGGGGAATTTTTGCATCACCTGGTTTCAATTTAAGATTACCGATGGTTGGCATAATTACTAAATCTCCTAAATCTGAGTGCCCTGTTCCACTAAAATGGGTATGACTGAAACCAAAAATTGTAGAATCATCATATTGATAACCCGAACAATATCTATATGTATCAGGATTGTAGGCCCCATCCTTAAACATAGCTTGCTGGTTGGTTTCAGGACTTAACTGCACCATTCCAAAAGGGGTAGTGGCACCTGGAAAAGTATGACCCATATTTTTGGTGCCGATCAGTGGATTTACATACTGGATTAGATCTTGCGTCTTAGGTCTTGCGTCTTGCGTCTTTATTGTTGGGTTTTGGGAACAGGCTGTGAGGGCCGCGAGGAGGAGGATAGTTATTTTATTCATGGTCTTGTGCTTGTAGTATCTGGGACGGGCACAAGGCCCTGTCCTTACGAGATTTCTTTTATTATGTTTTATATGTGCCATCAAGGACCGGGACATGCCCGGTTCCTACTATCTATTATTTCCTTTTTTCTTTATTCTTATTTCCTATAACTTACTTCTGCCTTCTGCCTTCTGCCTTTAGTATTACCGTGTCATAAACTTCCAGGTGATATCCTTATAGTTGAAGATGGTGCCTTTCTCTCTCAAATCGCTTCCAACATAGTAGTCATATTTATGCTTAACGCTTAATCGGGTTAGTGAATAATCTCCATTTTCGTAGTCAAAGGTTTCTCCATCATCGTCGTATAATATGAAATCGCCTTCTGATTTTCCATAATGACGTACTTCCATTGACAGTATTTCCCCTTTTTTGGGGGTATGCAGACGTGGAGATATCATTGGAATGATACCGCCGTCTCTAACAAAAAGAGGTATTTTTTCCAATTCTGCCTCGACATGAATAATTTCATTTTCCCCGACAAATTCACCGGAGTAGAAGTCATACCACTTACCTCCGGGCAGGATTACTCTCCTGGAGATCTGGCCTGCAAATACCGGTGCAACCAGAATATTATCGCCAAACATGTATTGATCTTTGATTTCCCCCTTTTTAGCTAGTTCATAGGGGTTTTTGGTGTCGTCCAGTTCTCCTTTAATGGTTTTCTCATTGTCCACAAAGCCTTCTACCAGTTGCATAGGACGAATAGGGGGCACACCCTTAAAATGATAATCTGCAAAAGTTGAATAGAAATATGGGAGCAACTGCATTCTCAATAGAGCAACCTCTTTCACTGCCTCATACACAGCGGGATAAGACCATGGTTTTGTGCCGCTCGACCAGGCATTTATCATGGCCATAGGGGAAAAGCAAACCGATTGTATCCGTCTAAGCCACTCCTCTCCCGTTTGTGAGCTTCTTGCTTCCGGAGTCCATAAAAGTCCTGAAAAACCAGAATTAATTAAAGCGGTAATAAAATCCTCATGTTTGTAATAGTCGTTGTAAATAACGAAAGGAAATCTGGATGCACCTGCATTGGATGCCCTGGTTAAACCATATGTTCTGGTATTATTATCATGATATAACTCGCTAAGCATATCCTGCATCATAAGTCCATATGTCTGTCTCATTTCTTCAGCGCTTGTACCTGACGGGAATGAGGCCACATCAGGCCAGAGCCAACTGTCGTAGCCATCAATTTCGTCTATTTTAACTCCTGATACACCTATTTCAAGTTGATTTTTCAAATAGTGATCTGTAAATAATTTCCTGGCCTCTGGCAATGTATAATCCGGTACGATACCGTTCCACACAGTATGGGTTCCGGTATAAGGGAGCATTGGGCTGTAAAGTTTTGCTTTTGGAGCTATATAGGGATTCATCCAAAGGTTTGTCCTCACACCCTTTTCAAGCATAGTTTTAACAAATTCTGCCGGCTTGGGAAATCTTTCTTCATCCCATTCAAAAGAACATGGATTTGACATATTCATCCAGCCGGGTTCCAGACCTATAAAATCCAAAGGGAAACCATTTTTCTCAAAATTATCTACCTCTTCCAGGACTCTGTGATCAGGA
>JAUVKA010000417.1 GCA_030592205.1 Bacteroidota bacterium
GGAAAACAAAAAGTTGGTCGGTAAACTATTGCGAGAAGGACGTATCTCTTGCGGGGCTACTTATATTCAGCCTTATGAGGAGATGTATTCGGGTGAAGCACTTGCCAGACAGTTTTATTTTGGTGCAAAGTGGCTTAAAGATGAATTTGGCTATACTGCTGATACTTACTGGAACGTAGATGTGCCTGGCAGGACTCTGCAAATGCCCCAATTAATGAAGAAAGCAGGTGTTACTAACCTGGTAATGACCCGACAAGAACTTGGCTTCTATAATTGGCACAGTCCGGATGGTTCGAAAATCACCGGTTTTTCAAATGGACATTACGGCGATTCATTCGGACCACTAGGCGATGAGTATTATATAGCGGCAGATTATCTTTCAAAATACAGTTTCAATTGGGAGCAATTCTATAATGAAAAATCAAATAAACCTATTGTTCCGGTGTTATCCGATTGGGATATGAGTCCAGCGAAGGATTATAGCCATCTTATCTCTTCATGGAATAGCCTTAAGGAGTTAAAAACTAAAGATGGTACTATCGTCCCAGTTTCTCTGCCTGAATTTAAAGAAGCCCTGGCCCCCGATATGTTTGAAGCTTTTAGAAAAAGCAATCCTGTCCTTAAGGAAATTCACGGTGAACGACCAGCCTTGTGGATGTATATTCATGGGCCATCTCATCAGAAAGCTCAAAAAGCAAGTAGGGAGGCTGATATTTTACTCACGCAGGTCGAAAAAATTGCCACAGTTAACGCCTTGCTAGATGGTTCATTTAAGTCCTATCCTGAGCAAGGTCTGAGAGAAGCCTGGGAAGCAAAAATATTTCCTGATCATGGCTGGGGAGGTAATATGGGTTTAATAACAGATGCTTATTTCCAAAGTAAATACGAGTTTGCCCACAGTGAAGCGAAAGAAATGATGGGTATTCAGTTGAGGGATCTTGGATCGAAAATTAATTTTGATGAGCACAAGGGTGAACCAGTATTAGTATTTAACAGCCTGAACTGGGAATGTAGCAGTCCGGTTAAATATACCCTTCAGTTTGATCAGGGTGAAGCAAATGGATTAGTGCTGCGAAATGCATCGGGTGGGGTACTGCCAAGCCAGCTTAGTAATGTGGTGGAGTATCCTGATGGTTCAGTGAAAACTGCTGATCTGCATTTTATTGCTGCTAAGGTTCCTTCTGTAGGTTATAAGGTGTTTTACATTAATTATAAGGACAACAAAGAATCTATCCCTATGCCTAAGCAAGGGAAACGTATTGAAAATCAATATTATGTACTTGAATTTGGAGCAGGTGGTCTGAACCGGATTTTCGATAAGGAATTAAGCAAAGAGATCATTGCACCCAATGGTTTTGATGCTGGTGAGGTATTTACTCTGCGTTCTATCGGTAATGGAGCCGGGGAATTTGATCAAATACAGCAAGCGGATACAGTTGGATTTGATAAAACAGGCAATTACGATGTTGCATGGAAACTTGTTGAGGAAGGACCTGTTTTTACCGCTTATGCTTTTAGGCAAGCTATCAGAAATGCTGTTGTTGAACAGAAAATCATTCTTTATAATGATGTAAAAAAGATCGATTTTGAAACAGCCGTTCTCAATTGGGAGGGAATACTATACAGAGAGTATAGGATGGCTCTACCGGTAAATGCCGAAAATGGAAAGATCGTTTATGAAGTACCTTATGGAAAACTAGAGCTTGGGAAAGATGAGATGGAAGGAGCTGCTGGTGAGCGTTATCAGGTTGATTGTAAGGATATTCATCCCCGCTCTATGCAAAATTGGATTAATGTAAGCTCTGATGAATTTGGAGTAACACTTAGTTCTAGTGTGGTTGGGGTTGATTATATCGATATTACCAATACCTCTAAGGGGAATACCCTGATTCAACCAATTTTATTTGCCTCCCGCAGAAGTTGTCATGGCCTTGGAAATGAATATCTGCAGACAGGAGATCATTATTTCCATTTCAGCCTGCAGTCGCATGAACCAGGCTGGGAAAATGGATATCGATTTGGATTAGAGGCAAATGAGATCTTACTTGTAGTAGGTAATCTGAGGAAATATGCAAATGCCAGTCTTCCGGAAGAATTGAGCTTTTTTTCTCTGGATTCAGACAACCTGATCCTTCCTGTTATAAAGAAAGCAGAGGATAGCCCGGATGTAATTATCAGGGCATATGAAGTTGAAGGGAAGAATGTTAGTGCCGGTATCAAATCATACTTTGATTTTAATACGATTACCCCTGCCAGTCTGATTGAAGAAAATAATGGGGATGCAATTAAGATGAAGAAGAACCCGAAACTTAGTTTTGGAGCTTTTGCAATAGAGACATTCAAACTAGTGACGGGTGACAAGTGACGAGTGACAAAAAAAGGTTAGGAAAGGTGACAAATTTTGATTCACTAGCAGATTAATATCTGGGAATAAATTTGAGAATATTGAGCGATGAAATCGCGTTACATTCAAGAATTATTCCCAATTATTAATACAATGATGATTTGAGTCTCTGAATAACTGAATAACCGACCATATGAACGGACACCAGAGAATAACAGCAGCTCTTAAGGGCGAACCAACAGACAAGATCTCAATCATGCTTCATAATTTCATGCCTGTTGCCAGGGAGGCGGGTTTGACCATGCGGCAATACAGGGAGGATCCAAAGAAGATTGCCAGGGCCTTTATACAATCAGTGGAAACTTATCATTATGATGGGGTTCTAATTGATGTGGATACGGTTACTCTTGCCGGAGCATGCGGTGTGGCTATTGATTTTCCCGAGGATGATCCTGCACGTTCACATTTGGGTAATCTTGTGGACTATAACGATTTGCCAAAATTGAAGATACCGGATCTAAGCTCTTATCCTTATTCAGCTAACTGGTTAGAA
>JAUVKA010000268.1 GCA_030592205.1 Bacteroidota bacterium
GATAATTTTTTCATGGATTACAGTCTTAATATAGTATCCACTTACAGAAAAGAGGCTCCTGAAACATGAGCCTCTTTCCTATAATATCCCCAGTTTTTAATACCCGGGATTTTGTTTTATGAGCCCTTGCGGATGAGCATCAATCTCCCCCTGTGGAATAGGTAGGTATTCGTCTCTTCCGGAAGTAAACACTGCACCGTTAGTATTTTTGCAATCAGGATGATCAAACAGAAATGCTTGTTCCAGATCTCCCCATCTCAACAAATCAAAAAAACGTATTCCTTCAAGCGACAGTTCCAGTATTCTTTCATGCTTGATGGCATCGCGGAAATCATCTTTTGAAAGGTTTGGGGTAATATCTGGTACATTGGCTCTTTGCCGTACCCTGTTAATTGCAGTATATGCATCAGCAGTAGGGCCTGAACTCTCATTTACAGCTTCAGCATACATAAGTAGAACATCGGCGAAACGAAGGATTCTCCAATTTACTTCGCCTTCGTATCGGCAGTTCCTTACAGCTGTCTCAGTTTTGGCCTCATAGTCTATCCATTTCTTCACATAATTATTACCGTTTACCCGATTGATATCATCAACCGGATAGTATTCCTGGAAACTTTTCCCATCATATATAATACAATCCGGATGATCCCATAATACTGTAGCAAAAGCCCGCTGATCAATATCTCCATTATTATCGATAGACGCAAGGAAAGTATCCACAAGCCATTGGTTAACAGGGTACAAACCAACACTGCCTGGTTTCGGAGCCTGCAACCATAATCCGAAAACACTGGCCATTCCCCTGCTTGGATATTCACCATTAAATCCAGGGAAATTTGGATCGCCGTTTAGTTGTACTTCGAACAGCGATTCGATATTATTTTTATTCACTGAAGTAAAATTGTCACTGTAATCGGGTACCAGATCATAAATTCCTTCGCCAATCAATTTCTGGAATTCAGTTGCTGCTTCCGACCACTTTTGCTGGTACAAATAGCTTT
Source organism: Bacteroidota bacterium (assembly GCA_030592205.1). Classification (GTDB taxonomy): domain Bacteria; phylum Bacteroidota; class Bacteroidia; order Bacteroidales; family UBA12481; genus JAUVKA01. Next base: position 1,002 of record JAUVKA010000268.1, read on the forward strand.
TTCCCAAAAATCCTGTCGCCGCTCCCCATGTTGCACGCCCCAGGTTTTGGGTATCCCAGGAATCGGGTAACATGCTTTGGGCCTGCTTAAGGTCTGACTCAATCTGCTCCCAAATGGCTTCAGGAGCTGCCTGAACGGGATAATAATCTTCAGCTGATTGAGGGACTTCAGTGATCAAAGGAATGTTATGGAATACATTCAGAAGAAAGAAGTAATAATACCCCCTTAAAAAATAAGCTTCTCCCAGCATATGAGTTTTATCTGTTTCATCCATAACAATGTCAGGAACCCTACTCATAAATTCATTAGCCCTGTAGATCCCCCGGTAATGATGCTGCCATGGTCTCACAATAGACCAGTGAGAGGCTGGTGCAGCAAAATAGCCAATATAACCAAGATCTCCTGCAAGAGGATTCCAGGCATCATCCCTGGCAATTTGTGTAGATGTTTGAAGTCCTCCATAAATGCTGCTTGCCGGCATAATGGAATAAATACCTATCAAACCATCATAGGCATCTGAACCAGTTTTCCAGAAGGAAGCGGTTGACATTGCATTTGGATTCACCTGTTCTAATAGATCCTTTTCACAACCAGTTATAAAAAATATGATTAATAAGCTGGTTAATAAATATTTTGATTTTTTTTGTATTTTCATGACATTCTATTTATTTTGTTTAAAAAGTAGTCTGTAAACCCACAGAAATAATCCTTGGTCTTGGAAGAGGATTCATGTCCACCCCCCTGTTAAACAGGTTATTAGTAGTTGCAGTTTTCATGTGTCTTGTTGCTGAACCAGTTTCAGGATCCATGCCGGAATAATTCGTAAACACATGAAGATTTTGTCCACTTATAAATACCCTCAACTTCTCCATCTTAAGTTTTGTTAATAGATTTCCGGGAAGTGTATAACCTATTTGCACAGTATTAATCCGCAAATATGATCCGTTTTCAACCATCCAATCTGATGGCCTCACATTACTATTTGGATCAAGGAAAGTAAGTCTTGGGTGATCGGTATCGGTATTTGAGGGTGTCCAGGCGTTCAGTGCATCCTCCGTAAATGTTTGTCCATAGAACGTATACCATGATTTAGCTGCATTGTAGACCTCCTGCCCGAATGCACCGTTAAGAAAAATATGAAGGTCAAAATTCTTATAATAGGCACTAAAATTAATACCAAGTTCAAGATTCGGGATAGGATTTCCAATATTAGTCCGGTCTTCATCGTTCAATACACCGTCTTTGTTGGTATCGGCATATTTAAAATCACCGGGCCTGGCTGTTGGCTGAAGCCCCCATTCGTCAATTTCTGCCTGGGATTGGAATATACCCTCTACAACATATCCATAGAGCATTCCTACAGGATCACCTTCTCTGGTCAAACTTGCCCTGTTTTCATTACCGTCCATAGGTAATCCTACAATCGGACTTCCGGATTCTCCCAATGAAATAACTTTATTACTAAGGAACGAAGCAAAAATGCCAAGATCGTACCTGAAATCACCTTCTCCTTTTTTGTAGATTATTTCAAACTCAAGACCCTTATTCTCAATTGAAGCAGCATTGACAGTCGGAAAGCCTATAGCTCCTGCGGATAGCGGCAAAGGAATCTTTACTAAAATATCTTCAGAATTTTTAATAAAATAATCTGCAACAAATATTATCTTGTTCTCAAACAGAGACAGATCCAAGCCTATATCGCTGGTCTTGGTTGTTTCCCATTTGATGTTTTCAGACACAAAATCTGTTAATGCTACACCAGAAAACCTTGTAGCAGGATCTGCAAAATAATAGGTCGGACCAAGACTGAGTACCGGACTGTAATCATAATTCCCCAGATTTTGCGATCCGAGTACTCCATAAGAAGCCCTGATTTTCAAATTGGAAACATAAGGAACCCCGTCAAAAAATGATTCATCAGAAATCATCCATCCTGCTGAAACCGATGGAAATGTCCCCCACCGGTTATCTTCATTAAACCTTGACGAACCATCCCTCCGGATACTGGCCGAAAATAAATATTTCCCTTTAAAATTATAGTTGATTCTAGCGAAGTATGAACGAAGTCCGTTTACCTCCTCATTGCTTCCGGCTCTCTGGCTTTCGATTTCGGTCACAGAAAGTACCTGTAAATAATCAGCCGGTGTGTTATTTCCAGATCCTGACAAACTTCTGCCATAACCTTTTTGAGTTGTATAACCTGCTAATAAGTCGATTGCATGACTATCAAAAAATATATTATTATAATTCAATGTATTTTCAGCAAGAAGTGTATAGTATTCCGAACGGGATTCGGATAAATCCGAAGTAGGATTTCTATTTTCAGATGAAGTGCCTCCGAAATCAAAAGCCGGTGTAAATGTAAAACTAGAATACGAAACGTGGCTTATCCCCAGGTTCAATTTGTATTTAAGGCCTTTAATAATTTCATATTCCCCATTTATACTCCCCAAAATATTGCTGGTTATACTTTCATTGTCACTTATCATATCAATAGCATACTCATGTCTAGTTGGCTGCGGGCCATGGAATGATATATCATAGCCCTGGTATCCATAAGATCCATCCGGATTCTGGGGATCATATCCGGCTCTAAAGGGATCATAAGTAGGTGATGGGACATTACCCCTGAAACCCCAAAAGCCGGTGCGATTCAAAGCGTTTCGAGCATATGAGAAGGACTCTGATAACTTAAACTTGCCTTTATTAATAGCAGAGTTTATCCGAAAATTGTACTGCTTGCTATCAGTGGAAAACATTATTCCGGTATAGTCCACATAGCCAGCGGACATGTTATAGGTTAAATCCTCTGTCCCACCTGAAAATGCCAGGTTGTATCTGGAAATAGGAGCCGCACTATAAACCAGATCATACCAATCAGTGTTTACATTCGGATCAAATTGTGCGTCATTTGCTGGAAAACGAGCAGTACCATCGTTATCACTTGCCATATTGGCAAGATCCGCATATGTTCTGGCATCAACCAATTCGAGCAATCCTCTTGGTGATTGCAAGCCAGTACTTATGTTAAAATCGATTTTTATTTTGCCCTTTTGCCCTCTTTTTGTTGTAATAAGTATCACTCCGTTGGCTGCCCGAGATCCATAAATAGCAGCGGCGGAAGCATCTTTCAATACCTCAATAGATTCAATGTCCTCAGGGTTAACTGCAGCCATTGACTCTGTAAAGACGCCGTCAATAACGTACAACGGATTTGCATTCGTAAGAGTTCCGGCTCCACGAATGATGATTCTTACAGCCTGACCTGGTATACCACCATCCGATTCAACGCTTACACCAGTCATTTTGCCCTGAATGGCTTGTGCAGCATTTGCATATAATTGTTTTGTTGTTTCTTCGCCTGAAAGTGAAGCAACAGATGAGGTTAACTCTCTTTTTCGTTGAGTTCCGTAACCAATCACGACAATTTCATCCATGGCGGTAACAGACTCGAGAAGTGTAATATTAATAAGCGTTCGTCCAGCCGGATGTACTTCCTGGGTTTTGTAACCAATGTAAGAAAACACCAGAATAGCATCGGCATTGGGCACAGCCAGGGTAAATTTACCATCATTGTCTGTAGTGGTTCCTGTCTCGGTTCCTTGAACAACTACATTAACTCCAGGCAGAGTTGAACCATCCTCTGCTGAAACAGTTCCTGTGATTGCAAGTTCCTGAGCATTAAGTGTAATTATACTCAGAAAAAATATAAGCGTATATAACCAGAGTCTATAAACACTTTGTCTAAATCTTTTACTCTTTTTCATTAGCTTTTGGGTTTAAGGTTGATAATAGTTAATACTTTAAATATTTTTATACTATATAGAACATAAAGCAAGGATAAGTGAAAAAAAGGTACAGAAGAGGTTTCCTAAACCAACCTAATTATATTATAACGTAAACATTGAGTTTAAATCGCATACCTGAAAAACAGAAAACCTCTTCTTATACCAATTGTTGTTTTATACTAATTATTTATAATTTTAAAGATGATGAAGAGTATTAACTCTATTGACATTATCTCTCAAATCGTTATCTTAAAGGATTGCTTTTTTTTTCTTGAAATTAAGTATTGGATATCAACCATAAATACTGTGAAATCATTTATACATTGAATGCAAATCAAAGTTCTGCAAACTTTGTAAAACAGGTTGATTCTAATGTTTCTGATATTGATACAAATGCAACAATGCTTGTAGAAATGTTACAATAGTAGATACTTATGCATTTATATCTTGTTTGATTGCTGGTATTTTATAGGGGAAGTGTCGTATACCTGTCTGAAAGAGCGATTGAAGTAAGACCGGTTTGAAAAGCCAACCTTGTACATGACCTCCCCAACGGTAATCCCTTCCTTTACAAGTATTTCTGCAGCCCTTTTGATGCGGAAGCTCCTTATAAATTCATTTGGAGATAAGCCGGTTAATCCTTTTAGTTTTCGATAAAGTTGCACACGACTCTCAAACATTTCCTCAGCGAACTGTTCAACTGTAAACATATCGTCAGCGATGAAGGTCTCAGCCACGCAAATGGCTTTCTCAAGATATTTCTGATCTATAGATTTCAATTTAATCTCATCCGGCTGAATGTGAGAATCCCTGATAAATCTTTTCCTTAATAGTTCTCTTGAATTCAGCAGGCTGTCAATTTGTGAGATTAGATTTTTCAGATTAAATGGTTTTGCCAGATAGGCATCTGCCCCGGAATCAAGTCCTTCAATTCTGTGCTCTAGTGCACTTTTGGAGGTAAGTAAAATAACCGGTATGTGACTGATCCTGATATCACTTTTTATTTTTTTAGTTAGTTCTATACCATCCATTTGAGGCATCATAATATCTGAAATTACTACCTCAGGATGGTTTGTAATTACCGATTTCAAAGCTTGAATCCCATCTACTGCCGTGTGAGTTCTGTATTTCTCACTAAGGTTATCCTTTAAAAAGTCAAGCAGGTCATGGTCATCTTCAACC
>JAUVKA010000196.1 GCA_030592205.1 Bacteroidota bacterium
AAAAAAATGAAAGTGGGCGAACAGGCCCTTTACCATGTTCAGCTGAAGGGTGTTAGCAAGCATGATGGGCTAAAAAAGCTCAAATACTGGTTTGAAAAATTCGGTATTCAGAACTGGTGGGATAAAAAGGTTGAGGAATTATCTAAGGGAATGCAGCAAAAGGTACAGTTTATTGTTACTATTCTTCATGAGCCCAGCCTTCTTATTTTTGATGAACCCTTCACCGGTTTTGATCCGATCAATACAAATCTTATCAAAGAAGAAATATTAGAACTTCGAAAAAAAGGAGCCACCATTATTTTCTCCACCCATAACATGGGTTCAGTGGAAGAACTTTGCGATCACATAGCTCTTATCAACAATGGCAGGACCATACTAGGAGGTCAGATAAACGAAATCCGCAATCGCTTTAAGCCGGATACATACAGCCTTACTTTTAAAGGGGAATCTCAAAATCTACATACTGCATTAGCCAATGGATTTGAAATCACTCAGGAGCCTGGTACAGGAGAAATACAAAAAGCGATTATAAAAACGGGAAAGGATCTTGTTACACGGGACTTAATCAATAAAATCAATCCTGTAATAGATATAGTATCGTTTGAAGAGGTAATCCCCAGCATGAACGATATATTTATCAGGGTAGTAGAAGGTTCCAATATAGAAAACAAAAAGTCCAACAATATAGCTCAATCATAATGAATAAAATCGGATTGATCATTCAGAGAGAATATCTTACCAGGGTAAAAAAGAAGTCCTTTATTGTTATGTCGATCCTGGGGCCTATTTTGTTCGCAGCCCTGCTTATTGTGCCAGGTTATTTGGCGACAAAAAAAGATACGGAGGAAAAGGTTATTGCTGTTGTGGATGAAACAAATATTCTGGAAGATGTACTTTCAGGAAACGAGTATTTGACATTTGAATATATCAGTGAAACAAATGTTGAATCGCTCAAGGAGTCGTTTCCCGAATCGGGATATTATGCAATCCTTTATATCCCCTCAAATGCAATCACAACGGAGAAGGTTATGCTGTACTCAGATCAGCAGACAACTCTCAGCGTAAGTGAATCAATATCCACAGAATTAAACTCCTTCATTAAGAATGTCAAGCTGAAAAATGAAAATGTCCCTCAGGATATTCTAAAAAGAATCAGAACAAATATTAAGGTTGAAACTCTTCAGTGGACAAGTTCAGGTGAAGAAAAATCGAGTTCAGCCGGACTTGCTACAGTAATTGGTTATATATGCGGATTCGCTATCTACATGTTTGTCTTCATGTTTGGTGCGATGGTAATGCGTGGAGTGATTGAGGAGAAGACAAGCAGGATTGTAGAAGTTATTATCTCTTCGGTCAAACCTTTTCAGTTAATGATGGGTAAAGTTATTGGGATCGGTCTTGTAGGGCTTACCCAGTTTATGCTTTGGATCCTCCTTACTATCGGTTTGGTTTTTGCCGCAAAAATTATAGTGGGCAATGGCACTGAGGTTATGCCACAGGTTTCCAGTGTTATGGATCAGCAGGTCGTTGGAGGCACACAAGAGATGATGGCCAGCGAGGGGGAGAAAATTTTCATGGATATTTTGAGCAAATTGGACAGTGTTAACTTTGCATTGATTTTAGGAGCCTTCCTATTCTATTTCCTCGGTGGTTATTTACTGTATTCTTCTCTTTTTGCAGCTGTTGGTTCGGCTGTTGATAACGAAACTGATACCCAGCAGTTTATGCTTCCCATCACCATACCGATTATTTTGGGAATGATAGTAATGATAAATGTTATCCAGGCCCCCGGGGCACCGTTGGCATTCTGGTTCTCAATTATACCATTTACCTCCCCTATTGTTATGATGGCGCGATTGCCTTTTGGTGTTCCGCCATGGGAACTAATTCTATCAGCCTCCCTGCTTATAATAACCTTCATAGGTACCATCTGGTTGGCTGGCAAGATTTACAAAACTGGTATTCTGATGTATGGAAAAAAGGTTAATTATGCTGAACTTTGGAAGTGGATACGGTATAAAAACTAAGGCGTAAGGCTTGAGGCGTAAGTATAAGGCTAAGGAATTAGTAATAAGGATATAAGTGTATTACGAGTAACTGTGTAAACGAGTAACGAGTAACTGAGTAAATATGGCAAGCATTTTAGTTATTGATGATGAGCGGGCGATCCGCAATACTTTAAAAGAGGTTTTGGAGTATGAGAAGCATGAGGTGGATATTGCAGAGGATGGACATGTGGGTCTGGAAATGGTGAAGGATAACAATTATGATATTGTTCTTTGCGACATCAAGATGCCGGGAATGGAAGGGATGGAGGTGCTCGACCAGATTATGAATTCCTTGATCGATGCGCAGGTGATAATGATTACCGGTCATGGAAAGGTTGATACTGCTGTTGAGGCTATCAAAAAAGGAGCGTATGATTTCATCGAAAAGCCGCTGGACTTAAATCGTTTGATGATTACTCTCAGAAATGCGATGGATAAGACCAATCTGATCACAGAAACCCGGGCTCTAAAAAAACGGGTTAGTCAGAAATACAGAATGGTTGGTGAGTCTACATCCATGGACAAGGTTAGAGAAATGATCAATCGCGTTGCCCCAACAGATGCCAGAGTACTTATTACAGGAAAAAATGGAACTGGAAAAGAATTGGTAGCCCGGCAGTTACACGAAAAAAGCAAACGATCATCCCTCCCCTTTATTGAAGTCAACTGCGCAGCCATACCAAGCGAACTAATTGAAAGCGAGTTATTTGGACATGAAAAAGGCTCCTTCACTTCTGCACATAAACAACGTAAAGGGAAATTTGAGCAAGCCAATACCGGAACCTTATTCCTCGACGAAATAGGGGATATGAGTTTATCTGCTCAGGCAAAAGTCCTTCGGGCGCTTCAGGAAAACAAGATTAGCCGGGTGGGTAGCGATAAGGACATCCAGGTGGATGTACGCATAATTGCGGCTACAAATAAAAACATGAAGGAGGAGATTGAGAACAAGAGATTCCGTGAGGATCTGTATCACCGGATCAGCGTAATCCTGATTCAGGTACCTTCTCTGAATGAGCGAAAGGATGATATCCCGGGATTGGCCGACCATTTTATTAAAGAAATTTGCGCTGAGATGGGACTTCCTGAGAAGCATATCACTATGGATGCTATTGATGAACTCCAAAAATTGAATTGGACGGGGAACATCCGGGAATTCAGAAACGTTATGGAGCGCCTGGTGATTTTATGTACACATGAAGTAACAGGACAGGATGTAAAGCAATATTCAGCTCCAATATCAGGATAGGTGATTAAACAGCAAGATTATTCCGAATTATTTCAATCCCGTTAACATATTTTGAACTCTTATTAAGTCTTATTGGCAGGTGCTGGGTGATATCCATGGCATGATCATCGTATTCCTGATTGTATTTTAATTCCAGAATTGTATTTTGAAGATCTCTTTTACCCAATCCGAGGGAAAACATATTCGAGGAAAAATCAAAATACTTCAGATCATAATCGACAGTAAAGCGAAATTTATGATCGACAGAGCGATAATACCGCCTCCCGTAATTATTTAGCAAGCTAGGATTAAGCCCTTTCAGCTCCTCAAGGATACCTTCCGGCAAGCCGGATTTCTTAAACAGGTCCTGAAAAAACCCAAAGCCCAATTCTCCGTCCAGGTCGATTGGTGCCAAATCAAAGCTAGCTTTTCGTCCAAGAGTTCCTGATTTGATTTTAAACTCAAGAACAGGTTGCTCAATGATTCCTTCTGCTTTTCCATACCATCTTATCCTAACTTTCCGTCTTTCACTTTTACCAACTACATTATCATAAAAATATCGCAGGGCGGGAGTATCGAAATAAATATTATTTACTTGTCGCTCCCAATATATCTCAGAAAAGAATGCAGGATGATGGCGTATAATATGCTCGAATCCATGTTCATCCAATTGACTGGAAACAAATTTTCTTTCGAATCGGTATTCTGAATACCTGCCTTCTTGCATTAGGTTGAAAGTATCAGATCTGTGAATTATCAATAAAAGACACCCTGACGTCAGGAGATATTTTTTGCAAATTATTTTTACATTCCTGCAATTTTATAGGATCCTGAACTTCAACCAGGAATGAGGCTTCAATCCCCTCTTTTGCCTCATCAAAACGTTTAAGCTGGGCTGCACCAAAAGCCTTCTTCACCTCAGAAAGAATAGATTCCAGTTGAAGTTTCCCGGAGTCTTTTGAACTTACTGTAAGGAATAGATTGTGACTGATCTTAGGCTTTGCCAAAAAGAATCTTGCCCAAATTAATAACATGGCTATTGAAAGACCAAGCAAAGCAATCACTCGCTGATTAGCTCCTAAAACCAGTCCAAGCGAAATAGCCAGGAATAGATACACTAATTCTTCCGGTTCCTTAATAGCTGCCCTGAATCTAACGATTGACAGAGCTCCAACCAGTCCTAGTGACAAAGCCAGGCTCGACTTGACAGTTATAATAATAATCATGGTTGTAAAAGCCAAAAGGACAAAATTGGACGCGAAACCTTTACGGTTCGACAGGCTCCTGCCACATTTTCTGTATGTCAATTCCAGTAATAATCCTAAGACTACCAGAATAGCCGTGTTAATAAGAAAATCAGGAACTGAAATATTTGAACTTTCTGTAATCAGGAACTTTTGAAATTGACCCCATTTATCTGTTTGCATAACTTTTTACTTTAATAAGCGCAAAAATAAATAATTATTGTATTTATCTAGTAGAACATTTCAGCAACCTTGGTTGACTCCCCGGTAATTATAGTTCCGTTGAGATTTAGCTTTGAAAAACGTTCAATTAAAAATAATGTTTGTACATCGCTGGCATTAAAACCAGTTGTATTTATGTTGCCAGGTCCGTATTCCGGCTTTTTTTGAAACGCCACTAATCCGTAGATAGTATTATTAGCTGTACAGTCCTTTAGATCCAAATGAGACTTATCCTTCGATGCAAAACCAATATTAGCACCAGTCACTGTGGTTTCTGTAACAAGTAGTGAGGAGTTCTCTCCACAACTAACACCTTTATCTCCGGCATCAATAATTTGGCATGATCGAATCTCAACCTGTGAGCCACTGAAATCAATAGCGTCATTTCCAATACTTTCGAACTTGACATTTTCGACCAGTCCGGTACAGAAATCGGAATCAAAAGCATCAGCATATATTTTATAAAATGCAGAATTAATTACTTTAAAATCCGACCGGATAATATTCAGAGCATCCTCACATACATTAGCCCTAAATTCCACGTTATTGATTTCCACATCACTTTCATAGAAATTCACAGCTCCTGTCAACATCCATCCTTTATAATTAAGCGTGTTCAGCCCTTCGAAAATAACATGATTCAATGTGCTGGTCTTTGCCGCCTGTAAAACAGTAAATCCATTAGATGAATTGTCGCTTGACAGTATTTTAACCGGCGCCTCCTGAGTTCCATCCATCATAACCACAGATTTAGAAATAAAGAAACTACCAGAAGTAAAATCCATTTCACAACCCGAATCAAACACTACCTCAAAGCCGGATGGAATTATAATGGGCACTTCGATAATATGCTGCCCTTCAGTAAATATGATTTTCTTCCCCTCAGATTTAACGAAAGGCAGATCAGGTATACCAGATGAAGCAAACAATTCCTGTTCGGGAGTAAAGTCTTTTGCAGTCGGATAATCCATGATCTGAGTAGCAAATAGTTTATTAAAACCCTTGACCTTGAAATACAAAAATTTGTTGCCACTTGGGATGGTCAGCTTTTCCGAAACCGGATAGATCTTTTCAAAAGGGCCAACTCTACCTGGCTCCTCTAAGCCACTGTCCATCAATAGGTTGGATGTCCCGTAACCAAGTAATTCAATTTCCATAGAATAAAAATTATCCACATGAATATGATACTCATTTACAGAAGAGTCCTGTAGGTAAACGTTGACATAATCGCCGGGGAAATCCGGATGATATGTTTTGGAAAAACCCATATGGCTATTCTTATCAGGATCAAAATCCGCATATTCAGGCTTATCAGCGACCAGTTTTTTGTACTTAGGCAATTCAGCACGGATCTCTTTGGCATTTTCCAGTAGAAATCCCCTATCATACTTATAGTATCCGAATTCTTCCTGTATCATTTGTTCGTAACTTGAAATCTTTCCTTCCTTTTTCTGTAGAAAATTATTGATCCATATCGGATCTGAAATTTCCTCCAGCCATCTTATGTATTCTTGCCTGAACAAATTATCCTGAAACAATTTGATCCAGAAAAGCAGTTCAGATCGCTTAACAGATTTTGGATTAAAAGTGAACAAGCCAGATATAGCATTTCTTTCCGAAAGTGTTGGGCCATCTGTGGTATATCCATCGAAGAAAATCGGTTCCAGGCGACATAAAACCGGATTATAATAACACCTCTGGTTATGCCATGCCTCTCCATGAAAACCCCGGGTCAAATCCATCATAGCAATATAGCCTGCAAGTTTCTTTAAATCAAACACTTCTGAAGCTGACTTTAATCCTTGTCTGTACTGATGCATCAAATTATTTCCAAGAAGGAACTGATTTTTCAACACGGGGTTCTTAAGTGTCCTGTTAAGCTTGAATGGCAGTATATCAGCAGCCTCCATGTAAGGCAAATCAAAGTATTGTGAATCTCTAATGAAGACTTGCAGCCTTTGCCAGAATAAGCTCTCATCAAACTTCAGAATTGGTCCTTCCCTCCTGTTATTGGACTCTATCAATTGCTTATCAAAGTGTTCTTCCCAGGCGTAAACTCCCAGGCTTGTACCATTCAAGGCAACTGGGACAAAACCATAACGAGGAGACAACAAATCAGCTTCCTGCATTAATTCATGAGCCACATATTCATTAAGGAAATCCCTGGCGATGGGAGTATGTATAGAAAATGAGCGAATACCTTTCCAGGACTTTTGTTTCTTTACTTTTATTCGAAAAGACCATTTTCTTCCCTCAAGGTGATCAAGCCAATCACCTTTTAATCTAAGCTCCACAGGCAAAATAGAATCTTTATAATACATAATTCCAGAAACATAGTCATCATCTTCGGTCACAAGAATACCATTTACAAATGCTTCTTCACGCTTCTGTTCCAGCCGAATCATGCTAAAAGTATCAACAAGCAGATGCATACTTTCATTTGCTTGAAAAGTAGGATATGACTTGAATTTATGGTATGAGATTTTAAAATCATCAGCATATACTGGTTCTTTACCGGGATTCCACACATAGATATTTAAATCCTCCTTGTTCATATCAGGAGTGACATTAACTGTTAATTGCAGCTTTTGCCATTGGTTTCCAATTGGATTCGGGGATGAACTTTTTTTGTAAAAAT
>JAUVKA010000305.1 GCA_030592205.1 Bacteroidota bacterium
ATGGAAATGCTAAGGAGTTTGGAGTTTCCGGAGGACTTGGATTGATATCTTCGAATTTGACAATTGAAGGGCCAATCAAAAAAGACCAGGGTTCTTTCATTCTTTCCGGAAGAAGAACCTATGCTGATCTCTTCCTGAATCTGGCCAAAGACACTACTATTAGAAACACTACCCTGTATTTCTACGATTTAAACATGAAGGCCAATTATAGAATTGGAGAAAAAGATAGGATTTATGTCTCTGGATATTTCGGTCGAGATGTATTGGGTTTCCAGGATATCATGGATATGGACTGGGGTAATTCAACAGGAACCCTGAGATGGAATCATCTTTTTGGAGATCGCTTATTTTTGAATAGCACCTTAGTATATAGTGATTACGATTTTAAACAGGGAGTCAACTTCGAAGACTTCTCTATGAGTATATTTTCCGGCATCAAGGATCTTAATGTCAAGGAAGATTTTCAACTTTATTGGAATAGTAGAAACACCATCAAATGGGGAGGGAATATCATCTACCACACTTTTAACCCAGGTCAGGTGGAGAGTAATTTTGATGGATTTGAGGCCCCAATATTGGGCGACAAACACGCTTGGGATGCAGCCGCATACATATCACATGAGAGTAAGATTGGATCCCGACTATCGCTTAATTATGGAATTCGATATTCCCAATTTATCCCGGTCGGACCTGGGAATTATTACACTTTCAATCCGGACGGAACCTTACTTGATACCATATCTTATGCGAAGGGTGAAACAATTGCCAGTTACGGTGGACTTGAACCCAGGGCATCAATAAGCTTTCTTTTAACCGATATGAGTTCCATAAAAGCATCCTATAATAGGAACAGGCAGTACATTCATCTAATTTCGAACTCAACTGCCGGAACTCCACTCGATACCTGGATCCCAAGCAGCAATATAGTCAAGCCTGAAATCGCTGATCAGGTTTCACTGGGCTATTTCCGAAATTTTCTCAATAACCAATGGGAAACATCCATTGAAGGATACTATAAAACATTGCTGAACCAAATTGAATATAAAAATGGAGCTGATCTTTTGATCAACCCTTTAGTTGAATCACAACTGGTTTTTGGAGAGGGCCGGGCTTATGGTATGGAAGTCTACTTAAAAAAGAAAACCGGTAAACTAACAGGCTGGGTAAGTTATACCTTGTCTCGAACAGAACGAAGCTTTGATGATATTGATCAGGGTTCATGGTTTCCGGCAAGACATGATCGGGTTCATGATTTTTCCATTGTCGGAATCTACCAATTTAATCCCAAATGGAGTCTGTCCGGTTCCTGGATATACTATACCGGCGATGCCGTAACCTTTCCAAGTGGTAAATACTTTATTAACGATGAGATTGTAAGCATGTATTCAGAAAGAAACGGATATAGAATGCCAGATTATCATCGCTTGGATTTAGGAGTTAACTACAGCAAGAAACGTAAAGACCGTTTCGAATCAAGCTGGAATTTCAGTCTATACAATGCATATGCAAGAGAGAATGCCTATTCAATCAGCTTTATCCAGAGTGATGACGACCCAAATGTTACACAAGCCGAACAACTATCTTTATTTCGTATTATTCCCTCTATCACCTGGAACTTCAAATTTTAACATCAGAATTAATGAAATATTCAATTTATATTTTGCTGGCTATTCTCAGTCTTAACTCCTGCACCAAAATCATTGATATTGAGCTGAATTCAGCTATGCAAAGACTTGTCATTGAAGCTAAGATTACAGACGAAGGCGGTCCAGCAACTGTAATTATTACTCGCTCAACTGATTATTTCTATCCTGATGAGCCAGTCAAAGTTTCCGGTGCCAAAGTTAGTTTGAGAACTGAATCAGGAGAACTGGAAATGCTGCAAGAAACAAGTGAGGGGAAATATGAATCCTCCCGAATAAGAGGTTCCTGGGGAGAAAAATATTTCCTTAAAGTTGAAGATGGAGAGCAGGTTTATGAAGCAACATCAACCTTGCCAGTAAAAGTAATAATTGATACCCTCGAGTTTGAACTATTTGACACTTTCACTCCACATGGTTCATCAGGCGGTTATATTCTAAACTGCAAATTCACTGATCCTCCGGATCAAGGCAACTTCTATACTTTCAATGCTACTAGAATTTCCGAAAATCCAATTGAAAACACTGATCCATTTGCAGGACCATCAATAATTCTGGTGAATGATCAATATATCAATGGCCTGCAAAGCTCCGTCAATTTAAACAGACACGATTTTTATCAAACTGGGGATACAATCCTGGTAGAACTCACTTCGATTGATCAAAATGTATACAATTATCTTGATCAATTAAATGAAATTATCGGAATGGGAGCAATGTTCAGCAGCTCAGCTCCAGCCAATCCAGAAAATAATATCAGCAATGGCGCAATGGGATATTTTACTGCCGAGGCTGTTGATTCAAGGATCGTTGTAGTGAAGTGACATGTAAATCATTGATATAAAATAATACCTGCCAATTACCCATCAGCCCACTGATCCACTGATCTACCATTCCCCTATCCTTTTTTAAAAATAATCACGAAATATTTAGGTTTGTATTACAAACTTGTTTTACTTTGCTAACACAAATATTAAATCTACTCAAAATGGATACTTCAGAAACTCAAACACCAACATTCGATGAAAATGAATCACTAAAAGTAATTAGGGAAATGATCCAAGTCTCGAGAAAGAGGCTGGAGAACAACGGGATACTCTTTATTATTTGGGGATGGCTGATGTTTGTAATCTATATATCAGATTTTCTTCGTAATAGATTAGTTTTAACTTATACAGTTAGGGAAATATTCAGGTATGCTGGTCTTATTTTAATTATTGCTGGGATATTTTACACCGTATATGCCGTCTTTTTCAAGAAGAAACAAGTCACAACCCAAATTGACAAATCCCTTTTATATGTCTGGCTATCCTGGTTTGCGGCCAGGGTCCTCATAAATCTTATTCTGTTCAATGAATTACACGAGGCAGAATTTGCTTTGCAAAATCCAATATTCATGGTATTAACTGCTTTTGCCCTTGTGGTAACTGCAGGAATCCTTCAGTATAAATTGCTATTTGCCAGCGGAATATTATTTGGAGCGGCAGCTTTCGCTTGTTCATATCTCCCGTTGGAAAGCCAACAGCTCGTTTCAGCAGGCACATGGCTTATTACCTTTGTAATTCCTGGTCATCTTCTGTATAGTAAAAGAAGAAAATAAGATATCATGTTTAAAGATCTTGATCCGGTACTACATTCGCAGGTTAGGTTGGCAATAATGTCTATCCTGATTGGAGTTAAATTAGCTGAATTCAGCTACCTACTGGAGAATATTCAGACAAGCAAAGGGAACCTGAGTTTCCAGTTAAGTAAGCTTAAGGAAGCTGGCTACATCAAAATTAAAAAATCATTCAGAAATAATTATCCACTAACCACATGCTCAATAACAAAAAGTGGTATTGAAGCATTTAACATTTATATAGAATCAATTTCAGGATATTTTAATAAGCATAAGAAAAACAATTAAACATGAAAACAATTAAAATCGTAATAATCAGCATTATCAGTTTCACTTTAGTAATTCAGCACAGCAGAGCTCAGGAATCAGAACTTCAGTTCGGAATCTATGAAACAGTCCCACTAAATGACCTTAAGCCTTTCTCAGAAAACCTGTCCAAATATATTCTTAACCAGAATCTGAAAATGGACTCTCCGATTTTGGGATACATCAGCACCAATGATAAGTCATTTATTGATTCACTGTTTTACGAACCAAACACCCCGGAAATGAACCTTGTGCTTACCAGGATACAGCCATCAAGTCCGGGTCCATATGGCGTAATCGCTCTCAAAAAAAATCCTATAATAGTGATTTCTGATATTCAGAAAACGGTTCTCCACGAAGGATCTGTCGAGATTAGATTTACCTTCAAAGGAGCAAAGAAGTGGGCAAAAATGACAAAGCAGAATGTAGGGAAAATGGTCGCTTTCGTGATAAATGGTGAGATCTGGTCATTACCAATTGTTAATGCTCAGATCAAATCGGGTGTTGCAATGATTGCCGGGATTGAAGATGAAGATATTGCAAAAAATTTATCGGAATTAATTAACTCAAATCTATAGGGCATATGCACTATTTTGAACAATCTTTAATTTAAGTTTTCGTATTTTCAGGCCATAAACCTGAAAACTATGAGCTCCTCCTCGTCTTTTTTATATTCAAAACTTCCTGTTTTTCTGATTATCTGCCTTTCTGCCCTACTCATCTCTTGTCAGACTGAAACAATCGACCTGGCCGGTACGTGGAAATTTCAAATTGATCATGAAGATGTAGGTCAACAAGAGAAATGGTTCTCTTCCCCCCTGTCGGATGAGATCACTTTACCCGGATCAATGGCCAGTAATGGTTTAGGTGATGATATCACAATGGATACCAAATGGACAGGTGGCATGAGAAACCCAGACTGGACAAGTGATCCAAACTATGCTCCCTACCATGATCCACAAAATATAAGGATACCATATTGGCTTCAGCCTGATAAGAAATATTTGGGAGCAGCCTGGTATCAGAAGGAAATTACAATCCCTAAATCCTGGAAGGGAAAAACCATCGAACTGTATCTTGAGCGTGTCCATTGGGAGAGCACAGTATGGTTTGATGAAGTAAAAATTGGCAGTCAGAACAGCCTGGGAACCCCACATGTTTATAAGATTGATCCTGAAGGTAAAACCGGTAAGCATCTTTTAACAATTTGTGTAGATAACCGGACAAAAGATGTAGATGTTGGATGGGATTCACATAGTATTTCTGATCATACACAGTCCAATTGGAATGGTATAGTGGGAGAGTTAAAAATCTCTCAAGAATCTCAAATACAATTAAGTAACATAAGAATTAGCACTGATATTAATTCGAATACGATAACTATTGATGGAGAGATTTTATTTTCAGGGCAGGAAGGCAGGAAAGCAAAAGGCAAAAGTAAGGCTCAGGGCACAAGGCTCAAGGCTCAAGTAAGTGCTATGGTTAAAGGTTCAGGGATAAAGGAAAAAAGTGAATCCTTAATAATTGATCTTAAGCCGGGAGAGAATAAGTTTGAGATGAGTATTGAGCTTGGAGAGGAAACTCTGCTGTGGGATGAGTTTGATCCGAATCTTTATGAATTGGAATTGGAGGTGCAGTCAGGAAAAGAATCAGATCGTATAGTTGAAACTTTTGCATTTCGTAAAGTTGAAGCAGGGCCGGAGGG
>JAUVKA010000219.1 GCA_030592205.1 Bacteroidota bacterium
ATTTTTGCAATTATTATTGAGGAATACGGAATTCTTTTCGGTGCTTTGCCACTCCATTTTATATATCTAACTTTTTTGTTCAGGGCGTGGGTGATTGTTAAAAAATGCGATCGAACATTTCCTGCATTCCTGGCCATTGGTCTTACCATGGGTCTGGTTTTACAAGCTATGGTGAATATGGGAGTTGCAGATGGACTATTACCTGTTACTGGTCCAACTTTGCCATGGATAAGCAAAGGTGGAACATCAATACTCTTTACATCCCTGGCTTTTGGTATAATTCTCGGTGTTAGCCGTAGTCTTGAAAAAGAAAATGAAGAAAAAGTAAATGCATAAGGAACGCATCATATTATCAGGAGGAGGCACAGGGGGGCACATCTTCCCTGCAGTTTCGATTGCACGGAAGCTCCAACTTTTGTTGCCGGAGGCTGAGTTCCTTTTTGTTGGGGCGAATGGAAAAATGGAAATGGAAAAAATTCCACAGGCTGGGTTTCTTATTAAAGGACTACCTGTGAGTGCTTTTCACCGTCGCGTGACTTTCAAAAATATTACTTTTATTTTCAAATTGCTAGCCAGCCTGATCAAGGCCCGAAAAATCCTCAAGGAATTCCAACCTGATCTCGTTATTGGCACTGGAGGATTTGCCAGTGGTCCAATAGTTAAAGAAGCATCCAGAAAAGGGATACCATGCCTCCTCCAGGAACAGAACGCATTTCCGGGGGTAACAAATCGAATGCTTGGCAAAAAGGTAGATACAATTTGTGTTGCTCATGAAGGTTTGGCCAAATACTTTCCTGAAGAAAAAATTGTACTGACAGGTAATCCGGTAAGAGAAGATATTGCCGAAAGAAAGATCAATAGAGAAGAGGCTTTGCAGTATTTTGGTTTACATGGAGATCGCCCTGTTGTCTTGGTATTTGGAGGTAGTTTGGGGGCAAGAACTCTTAATCTGGCAATAGCAGCTCACCTTCAGGAATTGTCGGCTGGGAAAATTAATCTGATTTGGCAGACTGGCACCAATTTTTATTCAACTGCCAGGGAAAGTATTACAAAGTCAGATGTTCCCTATTTCAAAGCATACGAATTTATTTCCCGTATGGATCTTGCATACCAGTTGGCGGATGTGATCATTTCCAGAGCGGGCGCAATTTCAATATCAGAATTGTGCCTTGTTGGCAAACCGGTTATTTTGGTTCCTTATCCACATGCTGCAGGTGACCATCAACTTAAGAATGCCCGGGCTTTACTCGATCATAAAGCTGCTTGGATGCTAGAAGATAAACGGGCAGAAGGGGAGTTGGTTCAAAAGCTATTAGATCTGCTAAAAAATAAACAAGAGATGGACGAAATGGGCCGAAATATATCCAAACTCGCCAAACCAAATGCAACATTAGAAATTGCGAAAGAAGCAATTAAATTATTAAAAACCAGGTCGTGATGAGTCTGGAAGATACAATGGAAATTGAACATAGATAAATACTAAATTGAATCTGAACAATGTAAATAAGGTCTATTTAATTGGTGTCGGTGGCATTGGAATGAGCGCCCTTGCCAGATACTTTCATATCCTTGGAGCGAAAGTTGGTGGTTATGACAGGACTTGTACTCCCTTAACTGAAGCCTTATCGGCTGAGGGAATATAGATTAATTATACTGATGAAATGGCAGTTATTCCCCCCATGTTCAAGAATCCTGCCAACAATGATGATATACTAATTATTTATACGCCCGCCATCCCTGTTGATTTAGTGCAGTTGAAGTTCTTTAAGAGTAATGGATACAAGGTGTTTAAGAGATCACAAGTTTTAGGGGAGATTTCCAGAAAGTTTAAAACTATTGCAATTGGAGGTTCGCATGGTAAAACCACCATCTCTGCTATGATCACTGAGATTTTCAGGAAAAGCAATCAACGATGCTCGGCATTTATTGGGGGTATCAGTAAAACTATAGAATCAAATCTGCTTTATACTCCTGAGAGCGACTGGGCAATTATTGAAGCTGATGAATTCGACAGATCCTTCCTTTTTCTACACCCCGATATAGCATTGGTTTCGAGTATGGATCCTGACCATCTGGATGTTTATGGAGATAAAGATCAGCTAAGCGAGAGTTTTAGGTCTTTCCTGAATCTGTTGGATGAGAATGGTATAGCAATAATAAAGGAAGGATTGGAGTTGATTGTGCCCACATCAAAAAAGCTAAAAGTAAAATACTACGGATTGGATGCAGCCAAGGATTATTTTGCATCCAATATCAGACAGGTGGGCTTGAACTATCATTTCGACCTTAATACTCCGGGTGGTTTGATTAAGGATATAAAAACTGCAATTCCTGGCTGGATTAATATTGAAAATGCTGTTGGTGCTTCTGCTGTTTGTTTAGAAGCCGGCCTTTCTGAAAAATGGGTGCGCGAAGGGATTTCAAGTTTTCAGGGTATCAGGCGTAGGTTTGATGTCAGGATTTTTAGTTCTAAGATGGTTTATATTGATGATTATGCCCATCATCCTAAGGAGATTAGGTCATTCCTGAGGTCGATCAAGAAACTCTTCCCTACAAAAAAAATAACTGGAATATTTCAACCACATCTATTCTCCAGAACCAGAGATTTTGCTCTTGAATTTGGTCGGGAACTTAGCATCCTGGATGAATTGATTCTACTGGATATTTATCCTGCAAGAGAGCAAGCAATGGAAGGTGTAACATCTCAATTGATTTTAGATGCGGTGGAAATTAAAGATAAATGCTTGCAAACAAAAGAAGAACTTATATCAAGATTAGATGGAGAAAATCTTGAAGTAATTGTGACTATGGGTGCTGGTGATATTGATCAGCTTGTTAATCCGATTGAAGAATATCTTAATAAATATGCTTCGTAGAGTTATACAAATATTGATTTGGCTAATAGTTATTGCTTATCTGGCAATGGCATTGGCTTTTACAGAGCGGATGGAGGAAACCCAAACAGTTGGATCAATAGATGTTATTTTTATTGATAATTCAAAATCCCAATTTATTGAACGTGAAGATGTGATCAAAGTACTCAAGCTTCATGGATTTAAATTTACAGGAAGACCAGTTGATTCAATCAGCCGTTCTGGAGTTAGGGAGGCTGTATATGATATTCCAGAAGTTAAAGATGTCAATGTTTTTTATACACCGGACAGTAAACTTCATATTCAAATATGGCAGCGCAAACCGGTTGTCAGGATAAAATCGGGTAAGCTTGATTTTTACCTTGATGAGGATAATGTGCCCCTGCCATTTTCGGTACGATATACACCCAAAGTGCTTGTTGTAACGGGATCAGTTGATTTACCGCTGGCTCAGGATAAGCTTTTTGACCTGGCGAAATATATTCGCCAGGATCCTTTTTTAAACGCTTTGATCCAGGAAATTCATATTGACCGAAAGAAACATCTGGAGATCATTCCAATAGTGGGTGAACAACGAATATTTATGGGAGGGCCGGAGAATTATGAAAGGAAACTGAAAAAATTAATGGCTTTCTATGAGGAGGCTCTTCCCTATATGGGATGGAATAAATACAGTAGCATTGATTTGCGTTTTAGAGACCAGGTTGTCTGCAAAAAGATTGAACAGAATAGCACAAATTAAAGATAAATCAGCATGAGTAAAAGGGAACAAATCATATCAGCCATTGATATAGGCACAACCAAGATTGTTGCGATCATTGTAAAAAAAGATGAATCAGGCAAATATGATGTTCTGGGGCTGGGAAAGGCACTTTCCCATGGAGTTAAAAGAGGAGTTGTTGTTCATATTGAGGATACCGTAGCCGCGATTGAAGCTGCAAAGAATGAGGCTGAAGAGCAAGCGGGTTTCAAAATGCAAGATGTATTTGTGGGAATTGCAGGACAGCATATCAAAAGCATGAAGAACCGGAACCATAAATATATAGATAACGAGGAAATTTCTCAGGAGGACGTAGATTACCTTCATGAGCAAATGTTACGAACTCCTATTGATCCAGGAGATGAGATACTTCATGTAATACCTCAGAGTTATATTGTTGATAAAGAGGCTGATATTGCAAGGCCAGTGGGAATGTCAGGCCGGGTTCTGGAGGGAAACTACCATCTGGTAATCGGACAGGTTGCATCTGCAAAGAACATTACTAAGTGTATAGAGAGAGTTGGTTTAAATGTTAAGCGTTTAATTCTCGAGCCACTGGCTTCCTCTACGGCTGTTCTTTCCCCTGATGAAAAGGAAGCTGGAGTAGCCCTTATAGATATTGGAGGCGGCACAACCGATTTAGCTGTTTTCTACAATAATGTGGTAAGTCATACAGCCGTAATTCCGTTTGGGGGAAATGTGATTACTAATGATATTAAAGAGGGATGCTCCATCCTTTTAAGGCATGCAGAGGCCCTCAAGATACAATTTGGATCCGCTTCGGGTGATACGGCAGCCGGAGATAAATTGGTGACCATCCCAGGAATCAGTGGACGGGAACCCAAGGAAATATCTTTTAAAAACCTGGCTTATATTATCCAGGCTAGAATGGAAGAGATAATTGGTGCTATAATGTTTGAAATTGATAATTCCGGTTGCCGGGAAAAACTTAGTGCTGGGTTGGTGATAACCGGAGGTGGATCATTATTAAAAAATCTGCCTCAATTTATGGGATTCAAAACTGGATTTGATGTTCGGGTCGGCTATCCAAACCAATATCTTGTTCCTGGGGTGTCAAAGAAAATCAATCAACCAATGTTTGCCACAAGCATTGGACTGGCTATAGAAGGTGAACCTACCGGGATGTATGCTGCAAGGAATATGTTTCCTGTAAAGAAAAAAAATACGGGTCCTGGAATCAAGGACAAGGTAATAGAAGGCTGGAGTAAATTCTTTAGCGATGAAGGGGAGAATAGCTTTTAATCTTTAAAAATGATCTTATGACTGATGAAATCATTCAATTAGACAGTTTCCAGGAAGAGGAATCCATCATTAAGGTGATTGGAGTTGGAGGTGGAGGAAGCAATGCAGTAAATCACATGTACAACCAGGGGATTGAAGGGGTAAACTTTGTGGTCTGCAATACTGATAACCAGGCCCTGCAAAATAGCCCGGTTCCCGTTAAGGTGCAATTAGGGGAATTGTTAACTGGCGGTAGGGGAGCGGGTAATGAGGCTAATAAAGGGGAGCAATCTGCTCATGAGAATCTTGATGATATTCGCCTTGCATTTGGGTCAAAGACACAAATGGTATTCCTTACTGCCGGTATGGGTGGAGGTACCGGTACCGGTGCTGTCCCGGTAATTGCAAAGCTGGCTCAGGAATTAAATATTCTTACCGTGGCTATAGTGACATTACCATTCACTTTTGAAGGTGAAAAACGATGGGACCAAGCCATTGAAGGAATTCGAAAGTTGAAAGACCATACGGATGCCTTACTGATTATCCATAATGACCGCTTGAGGGAAATTTATGGAGACCAAAAACTATCTGTTGCCTTTGCCAATGCTGATAATGTACTGGCGATGGCAGCAAAGGGAATTGCAGAGATCATTACTGTGCATGGGAATGTGAATGTCGATTTTTCAGATGTGGAAACTGTGATGAAAGGGAGCGGCGTTGCAATAATGGGCTCAGGTGTTGCTTCTGGTGAGGACAGAGCCTCGGAAGCTATCAAAAAAGCATTAATCTCTCCCCTGCTGAACAATAATAATCTGAAAGGAGCACGGAATATATTGCTCAATATCACTTCCGGGAAACAGGAAGTCTTGATGGATGAAGTTACCGAGATAATGGAATTCATACAGAGAGGCACTGGTATTCAAACAGATATTATATGGGGCAATGGATATGATGAATCTTTGGATGATTCACTAAGTGTTACCATAGTAGCCACGGGTTTGAGTTCTGAGGTGGGGATCGGGGAATTGATTCCGGATTTACTGCCTAAAACCTTTGAACTGAAACCCGAAGATGAAGAGGAATCAAACGAATTACTTGAGGCAGTAGAAGAGATTAGGCAGGAAGGTATTCCATTTGAAGTTAATGGAAAGGAGCACGAGCTTGAGAATCCTTCGCGTTTTAGCCTTGATGAGGATATTGACAGGCCTCCGGAATATTTTGCTTCAGAACCTGTGAAGAAAAGAAAAAGAAGGAATGATAAAAAAGGTTGGGTTCAAAGTACGATTAGTGGACTTTTTGCTGACAAAGAAGGGAATAATTAAAATCTGAAAATTGAAAATCTAAGAACGAAAATGAAAGAGGATCTTATCGATTTTAATTTACCGGAAAACGAACATACCATTATAACTGTCATAGGTGTCGGTGGGGGGGGGAGTAATGCGGTGAACCGGATGCATGATCATGGCATTCAGGATGTTGGTTATATAGTGGCAAATACTGATGCCCAGGCTCTGGCCTTGAGCCAGGTGCCTTCAAAGATCCAGCTGGGAGAAACACTGACGGAAGGCAGAGGTGCCGGTAACCGTGCTGAGATTGGTAAGCAGGCAGCCATTGAGAGTGCAGAAAAGCTAAAGGAAGGTATCAGGCAATCAACAAAAATGGTGTTCATCGTTGCAGGGATGGGTGGAGGAACCGGTACTGGAGCAACACCGGTTATTGCCGGAATATGCAGGGAAATGAATATACTTACCGTTGCAGTTGTTACTCTGCCATTCAGATTTGAGGGACCCTCAAGAATGAAACAGGCAATTCAAGGCATAAATAGCTTAAAAAATGAAGTGGATGCCTTACTAATTATACATAATGAGAAACTTCGGGAGATCTATGGTAATCTAACATTGTCTAATGCATTTGGTAATGCGGACAACATCCTCATGCTTGCTGTTAAAGGAATTGCTGAGATAATTACCCTGCATGGTTATATAAATGTGGATTTTGCTGATGTTG
>JAUVKA010000405.1 GCA_030592205.1 Bacteroidota bacterium
AATGATGATGATCCGGAAAATGAAATTCAGGAACTTAGTCTTAGTGGTAGTTCATTATCCTTATCTGAGAATGGTGGCACTGTAGTTCTTCCTGATAGTGTAGTGGGGTATACAGCGTCCACACCTGCGGGATTTGGTACAACTACTACATTAGATCTTGCAACAGTTACCTTTAATCTTACAGAGTCTAAAACAGTGCTAATCCTGGCTGATGTCAATATTTGGGGTAATGGTCCGTGTGAAGAAACGATCCGCCTGTCAATAGATGGAAGTCCCGAGGACAGAACAGCTGTTCATGTTGACAACCAGACTGCAGTAGCTGGAAACAATGGAGTCTCAGCTTCCACATCATGGATGACTACATTGGCTGCGGGATCACATACAATTAAACTAAGAGCATGGAATGGATCATGTACAATCTATAAGCATGCACATTTGCACGTTTTAATCCTGGGGAATTAATCGCTTTTTGAAAAGCTATATCTCAAATTTCAACCTTAATGTTGCAAGGCTTTCAGCCGAGCCGACTGCCGTTACAATATCACCCAATCTTAGGCGGGTATAACCGTGCGTTACAATCATATGGCCCTTACGTGTAACAGATAAGATGATAACATCATTTGGCAGCCTTAAATCACGTATGGCAATACCATGAACGTCTTTATCAAGGACTTCAATATCCTCGGTATCCTGGTTCTCTTCCATCCCTAAAAGTAATGAGGCAGCTATTGGTGCCCGTACAAAATGATCAAGCAAGCCAACCATCGCTGTAGAGGGCTCCACAATCAATGCTCCATGCTCGTGAAAACGGTTGAAATATGCTCTGTCTCTTAATCTTACAATAATTTCTTTGGTGCCAATATTCTCATATACCAATGAACAGATCTTAGCATTTTCTTCATCAGATAGCATTAAAATAATTGCTTCTGCTTTCACAGCATCAAGTATTCTTAAAGCCCTAAGACTCAGATCTTCAATAAAATCAATGTGAATATCCGCTACATCTGTGACCTCTTCCTTCTTTTTTAATGAAGCTATTTTCACTCCCCAACCATGCTTTTGTAATTGTCGGGCCAATGCCAGTGATTGATCTTCCAAACCAAAGATTATTGCATCTTGCTTTCCGTCAAATTTTGGTGTTTTAGCCCTCAGATGAGCCTCTCCTGCAATGTTGATTGCCCATTTGAATAAAGGGGGTCCAATCAATTGGTTCAACACAATGACAGCAATAATTATGGTGGCAAATTCCATCCCCCATACATCAAACTCCCCGGCAATCTCAGTAGTAAGACCTAAGCCAACTCCTGCCTGTGTTACGTATGGCATCCAACCAATTCGTCGGTAAAGAGCTGGATCCCCCGACAGGATTGTGCCTGCGTAAGCTCCGATTATCATTGCGATAAGTCTGACTAAAAACAATACAAGAGCAATTATCCACACCCTGGCCAGAATATCAATTGATAACATAGCCCCAATCAGTGTAAAAAAAGCAACATAAATCATTGGTCCGGTATCGTGCAATATTTTCTGAAACTCCAGCCGGTACTTGCTGAAATTTGTGACAGAAAAACTGGCGATAATGCATACAAGCAAGGGTTCAAAATGAATCTCAATCTGCATGTATTCATGACTTAACTCTCGAACATAATGAGATAACAGGAAGACTCCATATCCGGCAGCCAGAACAATAACAGTTTTCAGTATAAATCCAGCAGGAAGGGATAGAATAGCGGAAATCACCTTTCCGAGTGCATAGCCTATCAAGCCAGCAAGTAATAATTCAAATAAAAGGATAAAAAAGATATTCAGGTCGTATGTAACCCCCGATATAATTGTTCCTGCCACCGAAAAGCAGATCGTGAATAGCACGATAACCAAAACATCAATTAATACCGTTACTCCCATAGCTGTTTGTGATAGAGGACCTTTAGCCCGCATTTCACTGATAACTGCTATTGCAGATGATGGAGAGCGTGCAACAAATATGGTAGCTGCCAATATTGCAACTGAAATTTTCATTCCGGTTGTCATCTGTTTCATAAAAGGGATGAAATCAGCCAATAAATAAACCGCAATAGTGCCTATGATAAATGTAACAGCAAGTTGTCCTGTAGTATTCCAAACAATACTTCTTATCCGGCTTCTAATATCCTTTAAATACAACTCTGCTCCAGCCGCAAAGGCAATGAACGCCAGCGAAATGTCATTAACAAAGCCAAGACTACTGATAGCTTCTTCTTCAATCAAATTTAAAACATGAGGTCCACAAACTATTCCGGTAAACAGGAAACCGGTAACCAATGGTAAGTGGATCTTTTTAAAAAACTTAGCAAAATAGCCTGAAGCAAATAAAATCCAGATAAATCCTAAAACATAAATCAATATTTGTTTATAATCTTCCATAATAATTAACAAAAGCTCCAACACTGCGCCCCCACCCTCGCTAAACTGAAACATTTGCAAAGTGGATTTAGTTGAAAAAGACAGGCAAATTTAGCTCGCTAAGACAAAAATTCAAAACTATTCTGCAAGCAACTCTTCCAGATTCTGCTGAATGATCTGCTTGTTAGAAGGCATACCTGCATATGAGTATCGAATGATCCCTTTCTTGTCAATAATAAAAAATGTTGGTATACCCCTAACGCCATACTTAGCTATCATCTCATCATTTACATCCAGCAGTATCCTGTAGGTGATATTGTGCTCCTTTAGTACCGATTCCACTTTATCCTTTTGACGCTCCCATGAGTTAATTCCCAGAATAACTATATCATCTTCTCTATATATTTTAAATAATGATTGGATATGAGGCATCGCTCTTAAACATGGACTACACCAAGTGGCCCAAAAATCCACCAGAACTACCTTCCCTTCAAAATCTGCTAACTTCGCCTCCTTCCCTTCAATATCCTTAAGAGTAAAATCGGGGGCTGGCTTACCGATAGTTTTTGATTCGTCGGATCTGCCCGGTGGTGTATAATTATCAACTAGCTTTGCTCCCTCAGGGGGAACGAACTCAAAATCCTTATCAGTGAAGACTGGATCGAGTTCAATATCCTTATGAATCTCAGTGAGAATTATCTTCATCTCTTTATAAACACCTCTCATCTGCGACCGCTGCTCCTCAGGCAAACTATTGATTATCTGATCCATATCCAGTTCATAAGTTATTTTCCTGATCAGGAAGTCCTTCCTGCCAATCCACATTCTAACTGGAATTAACATATTCTCTCCATCCTTGCCTTGAACCAAATCAGTTCCAATAGAATTAGCTGTTTGCACAAATTCGATTATGCTTGTTGAAATTCCATCCAGTTTCTCGCTGCCAACCTCTTTTACATCCCTGATGCATTGTTTCAGATCCTTGAGAGGATCATCACTCATTATAATATTTCTGGCTACAACGCCCTGGATCATTTGCAGGTTAGCCGAATCCAGGATTTCTGGCGCATCTTCCTCTGTGTACTGCTTCCACATTCCCATATAAGAAATTATCTTTTCACCATTGCAGAATAACCTGGTTTCACCACCCCTGAT
>JAUVKA010000075.1 GCA_030592205.1 Bacteroidota bacterium
AAACGGCGATGGCATCCTTTAAACTAGAGTGATTAATACTGTAAATATCTTCAGCTGTTAATTCCAGCCCCATTTCTGTCATGGTACCAACGTTCAATTTCTCTAATAATGGTAGAATCCACATTCCTTCATCAGCTCTGGCTGACATATTGAAAGCCAACGCAATACCGATGAATAGTGCTGTCAGTTTTTTCATGTTTTTTCTTTTTTTTATTTGGGGTGGCAAGATAGGAAAAAAAGGTGAATTGGGGAATTGGGGAATTTATTCTTTTTTGCTCATCTTTATTGATCAATAAGTTGGAGAACACAATATGAAAAGAACTTTAATAAAGAATATTCATTTTGCACCAATGATTCTGTTCACTGGTCTGATTGCTTTTGTGCTCCTCACCGGATTTGATTCCCCCATTTCATTCAAGAGTTTGCCTAATGGTTAGAAGTTGATCCGCAATTGATCATCCAATAATTTGAAACTTAGCCTATGATGAGGGCTGATTCCTTTATCACGAATTCCTTTCCTATGTTCAACAGTGGGATAACCTTTGTTTCTATCCCATCTATAATCAGGAAATTCTTCATGTAATTGCCTCATATAATCATCACGGTATGTCTTGGCTAATACTGAGGCTGCAGCAATAGATGCAAACCGTCCATCACCTTTGATTTCACATGAATGCAGGATATCTGGATAAGGATGGAATCTATGCCCGTCGATCAAAAGAAAATCAGGCCTGACAATTAGTTTTTTTATTGCGAGATGCATTGCCAGAATTGAGGCATTCAGAATATTGATTTCATCTATTTTTTCATGATTCACATTTGCCACGCTCCAGGCAATAGCTTCTTCCTGTATAAGCTCGCGAAGCTTATATCTTTTCTTTTCGTTCAGCTTTTTTGAATCATCCAACATTGGATGAAAGAAGTTTTCAGGTAGGATTACCGCAGCAGCAAAAACAGGTCCGGCTAAACATCCCCGACCGGCTTCATCACAACCGGCTTCCAATCTATCCTCCTTTAGATAAGGGAGCAAATTAGCCTTCATTCTTTTTTGCTAGTCCCTGGAGTACTGCTTCCATACAATTCCAAACCTTGTCGGCAGTTTTATCCCAGGAAAATTGATTTTTTTGGTTTTTACCCTTACTAATCAGGCTGTTCCTGAGTTCAGAATCATTTGCAAGTAATTCCATCTTTTCGGCGATTTCTTCAATATTTCCCGGATGGGCATACAATGCGGCATCTCCTCCAACCTCTGGAAGTGAGGTTTCTGTTGAAGTCAGTACGGGAACTTGCGCATAAAGAGCCTCCAGGACTGGAATTCCAAATCCTTCAAACCAGGGGACAAAAGTCATTGCAATAGCAGCGGAAAGGACTTGGCTTAATTCTTCAGACTCGAGGCGGCCCGTATAAATCACACCTGACTTATTATGCTTATCGATTATCTTTTTGTAGGGTTTTTTACTTTTCCACATAATAGAACCTACAATCAGCATTTTTATGCTTGATCCGGTTTTAAGGATAAATTTGTCATAAGCTTTGAGTAGATTTTCCAGATTTTTCCTGGGATGGAGTGATCCGATGAAAATAAAATATGGTTCCCCATCGGTGAACTTATCTCTGAGGATTTGTTTCTCATCCTCACTGATTGGCATAAACTTTGGATTTGCCCCATTGTATACAACATGAATCAAAGGCAGATCAACCTTATAGGATTTATTTATATCCTTTTTAGAATATTCAGAAACAGTACAAATCCTCTTTGCTTTCCGTGCATAACGAGGGAAGAAGTAATTATAATAATGCCGGGGCCAAAAGGGCAGATCTTTAGGTCGGTGAACAAAATTAATGTCGTGAATAACGGGAATGGATGGAACATTAGATCTAAGTGAAAGATAGCCGTCGGGAGAAAAAAACAAATCAGCCTTAACCCTTTTCAAAATTGCAGGAATTTTCCATTCCATCCATAAATACCATAAAAAAGGATGACGAGCTTGGGGGCCTACCACAACAGGGGTTATATTGTCGGAAAATATAAATTCTTTCTCAAATTGACGATCGAAAATGAAAAAAAACTGATGCTCCGGATGATCATTACATATTCTTTTCAATGATTCATACATGAACCAACCAATGCCTTCCAGCTTGCCTTTCTGTAAAAGTCTGCAATTGACTGCGATATTCATACTTATTTTTCCTTTTTCAAGAAGCCACAAAATTAAGCAATGAATACCTAAATTTGTTACTTTTGGGGACTTTAATGTTGGATTTTTGGCAGCTTTGAAGAACTAAACTACAATAGCTTGAAGAAAAAGTTTGTTACTAATCTGGTTCTGATCATCCTTCTGAACCTGCTGATCAAACCTCTATGGATTTTTGGCATCGACCGTAATGTTCAAATAATTACGGGCAAGGAGGATTTTGGTATGTATGGTGCCCTATTGGGTGTTTCTTTCCTGATCAATATTTTATTGGATCTGGGAATTACTAATTACAATAACCGCAACATTTCCCAGAACCACCAATTACTCCGCAAGTATTTTGCTAATATAGTTGTCTTAAAATTCATATTAGCAGGGTTTTATGCTATAGTTATTTTTAGTGTTGCCATGATTCTTGATTATGGCAGCCAGGAAATTCACGTCCTGGCTTTTTTAGCTTTAAATCAGTTTCTAACCTCATTTACACTTTACCTCAGGTCGAATATTGCCGGTATGCAGATGCATACTGTTAATTCTATAATTTCTGTTCTTGACAGGGCTCTGATGATTATATTTTGTGCTGTTTTAATATGGGGAGGAGTTACTGAACAAGCTTTCCAAATTGAATGGTTTGTTTATGCTCAAACGGCGGCCTACATTATTACTATGTTGATATGCTTTGCAATAGTGATGCGAAAATCAAGATTCCCGAGATTTAAATTCGATCGTTTGTTTTTTTTGGTTGTTTTACGAAAATCATTTCCTTTTGCCTTACTGGTTTTATTAATGTCAGTTTACACGAGGATCGATCAGGTTATGATTGAATATCTGTTGAGGCCTGAGGGTAAAGCACAGGTTTACATTTATTATCACGGTTTTCGGTTGTTTGATGCTGCTTATCAGTTTGCCTTGTTATTTGCGGTATTACTAATGCCGATGTTTTCCAAAATGATAGCAGAGAAGACCAGCATTCATGAATTAGCCCGTTTATCCTCTCTACTTCTGTTTATACCATCTGTTGCTCTGGCTGTGGGTTCAATGTTTTATCAGGAGGAGATCATGGTTCTCATGGATTATCAGGAGATTACCGCTTCAGCTCCAATATTTGCTATGCTAATGTATGCCTTTCTCGGAATGGCAGGAACGATTATTTTTGGTACTTTATTAACTGCAAATGGTAACCTTAGAGAATTGAATATCACTTCTGCTATTGCAGTAGCGATCAATATCACTCTGAATATGATCCTTATTCCAAAATATATGGCTTTTGGAGCGGCCATTAGCGCTGTTATTACTCAAAGTTTTGTTGGTTTATGCCAATTTATAATTGCAGCAAGGAAATTTAAATTTGGTTTTGATCCCAGATTGATATTCAGAATTCTGGTTTTTCTTGGCGGTGTAATAGGTCTTGGCTTTGGTTCTCTTCAGATAGATGCTATATGGTGGATTCGCTTTATTGGCATGCTAGGAGCTTCTGTGATTCTGGCCATGGCCTTGAATCTTATCGAACTTAAATCCTTGATAAAGCTAATTATCAATGGAGAAAGAGATTCAAAAAGCATAAGGGAATAATTAATTTCCGATTTTTGCCTGAATAATTTATTAAATCAAAATAAATCAATTTTATGAGTTCAAAAAGTTTTTACAAATCGGCCCCGATTTTTCTGGCTTTCCTTTGTATGGGTTTTGGGGATGTAGTAAGCCCGCTTTCAGCTCTGCTAAAAGAAGAATTTGCCCTTTCACATACCAGCTCTCAGCTGGTGACCTTTTTAGGTATGATTATGTTTGGATTACTATCTGTACCGATGGGGATTTATCAGGGTAGAAAAGGCAAAAAACATGTTTTGCTGATCGGATTGATTGTCGCATTTTTTGGACTTCTGATTCCTACAGTTTTTGGATTTGAACTGTTTACGATTTTACTTCTATCTGTGCTGTTCCTGGGAGCTGGTGCTTCTATTTTGCAAGTGGCCGGTAACCCGATTATGCGGGATGTTTCACCGGAGGGCAAATATTCTCGTAATCTATCCTTTGGCCAGTTTATCAAGGCAATAGGAACCTTATCCGGAATGCTCATTCCTGTGGCAGCCGTGAAATGGTGGGATCTGGATTGGAAAATACTCTTCCCCATTTACAGCGTGGGTTTATTTATCACAATATTCTTTTTAGCGCTCACAAAAATCGAGGAAAGCAAAATGGATGAAAGTCAATACCCAACACTGAAATCCTGTTTTTCACTGTTAAAAAACAAATATGTTTTATCCATGGTTTTTGGGATTTTTCTATATGTGGGCGCAGAGGTGAGTCTCTTTTCGAAGATTCCAATCTATTTACAGGAAATTTATGGATTTGATCTGAAAACCTGGGGGCTTTTAGGATCCGCTTTTATTGTTATTGCTATTTTAATTGGCCGTTTTTCGGGGGCAGTAGTTTTGAACTGGATGTCGGCCCGACAGTTTTTGATTCTTTCAACTCTTATTGCTTTGGTAGGAATGCTTGGACTCTTTATCCCGGTGAAATCTGTTGCTATTGCAGCTATTTTTATTTCCGGTTTAGGTTTTGCAAACATTTTTCCATTAATTTTCTCTATTGCCATCGACAAAATGCCTGAGCGCTCAAATGAATTATCTGGATTGATGGTTACAGCTATCATTGGGGGTGCTTTTGTTCCAATGCTGTTCAGTGTGGTTGCTGATCTGTCGGGCAGTATTCTCATCGGTTTTCTCATTCCGGTTTTATGTTTCGTATATATCGGGATTATTGCACTTAGGAAACATAGCGCGGTTCTGGATTAATTATGATTTAGGCTGCTAATTCAACAATTAGTTAAGACCAGGACAGAGCAAACAAAAAAAGGCAGAATATCTATATTTGCAAATATGAAAAAAGGAAATGCAATTATTGGCCAGTCAGGTGGTCCCACTTCGGTTATCAACTCTAGTTTGGCCGGAGTTATTGAGGGAGCCAAAGCATCTTCAGTAATTGGAAATGTATATGGCATGAACTACGGTATCGAGGGATTCATGCAGGAAAAAATACTGGATCTTGGAGGACAGCCAAGCGATATCCTGGATGGATTACGCAGAACTCCGGGATCAGCCCTGGGTTCCAGCCGTCACAAAATTACCGAGGATGATTTTCCGAAAATTATGGCTGTTCTTGAAAAGTATAATATTCGATATTTTTTCCTTATTGGTGGTAATGATACAATGGATACTATCAACAGGGTAGAAGCCTATTGTCATTCAAAAGGCTATGAGATGACAGGAATTGGTGTTCCAAAAACCGTTGATAATGATCTGTTTGGAACGGATCACACTCCTGGCTATGCTTCTGCTGCACGTAGCAACATCCTTAATGTAATGCAGTCAGGTGTTCTGGCTCGCGACATGAAAAAGGTTGATCAATTCGTTGTTTATCAGACGATTGGCCGCGATTCTGGTTGGTTGGGTGCTGCAACTGCCCTGGCTAAAAGAAAGGCCGATGATGCTCCTCATCTTATTTATTGTCCTGAGTTTTCATTCGACAAGGACAAATTTCTTGCTGATGTAGATAAGGCGTATAAACTATTTGGCTGGGTTTCAATAGTTTGCGGTGAGGGATTAAAATATAGTGATGGGCTACCGGTAAGTGCTTCCAGAACAACTGATAAATTCAGCAATGTTGAATTTGGAGCCATGGGAGGTGCTAGTGTTGGACTTAATCTGCATCGTATGGTGGCTGAGGAATTTGGATTTCGGGGAGAATTCCAGATAACTGAATCCATGATTATGGCTGATATTGTAAGGGCAACAAAATTGGATCTGGAAGAAGCATACCATTGTGGATTGGAAGCGGTGAAACTTGGAGAGGCCGGTGAAACGGGCCATATGGTATCCCTGAACAGAACTTCCAATAATCCCTACAATATTGAATATGGCAAGGCTTTGTTAAAGGATGTGGCTGTTAAGGCCAAGCCAATGCCGAAAGAATATTTTAATCAGGAAGGGAACTTTGTTAGCGATGCTTTTATTGATTACATCCGGCCTTTAATTGGTGAATTACCTGATTTTGTTGAACTTGAAAAGAATTTCATTTAAAATTGTTTGAAGTATATGAGTAGGAAGTTTAATAATGTTGTTGTTTCGATACAGGCCCACCCGGATGATTCTGAGGCTTGGAATGCGGGAACCCTGAAGCTTTTAAAAGAGAAGGGCTATCATATTATTATTGCAACCATGACCGCAGGGGGTATGGGAGGAATTGGTTCAAACGAAGCTAAAACTATTGAAATCAGACTTGAGGAAGCTGCTAAAGCTGCCGCAGTTCTGGATGCAGAATACTATTGCTTTGAAGGCAGGGATGGATATCTTTTCGATACTGCAGAGATGAGGCGAAGGGTAACCTCAGTTTTAAGGCAGGTAAATGCCGGTATAGTGATGACCCATTTACCCATGGATTATCACCCTGATCATCGTGTTGCCTGTAATATAGTTGAAGCAGCAACGATTGTGGCTTCTTTACCT
The DNA here is from genome assembly GCA_030592205.1 of Bacteroidota bacterium. Lineage (GTDB taxonomy): Bacteria > Bacteroidota > Bacteroidia > Bacteroidales > UBA12481 > JAUVKA01. Next base: position 6,701 of record JAUVKA010000075.1, read on the forward strand.
AATGTACCTGTTAAAGAGAAGGCACTTGAGGTTACTCCACTTTTGTACCATACGGCTCCAATAGCATTAACCGACCCCATTGGCGCACCCATCGCACCCCCCCACTTTTTTGTGGATGTCAGCAGTGTTATGGATACCAAAAGGGAAATGTTGCAGCACCATCATTCACAGAAAGAATTGATGAAGGTTATGCACAAAATGGATAATTTCTTTGAGGTTGTCTACCAGGGAAATAAAGATTATGGTGCGATGGTAGGTGTTGAATATGCTGAGGTGTTCTGGCAGCACTTAGGTGGAGGTTTTCAGAGAGATCCACAGGTTCAGGAGGACTTGAAGGAGTTTGTGAAATTTTTGAAATAGCTTTACAGTTTAGGTTTGGAAAAATGGACTTAAGCTTTGACTCAATTATTATATTTAGAATATGAATAACAAGGATATAAAATACAATAAGTACGCTCTGGTTAGAGAGATGCTCGAAACGTCTGAGGTGATCCGCAAATTTGATCCGGATTGTAACAAGAATATGGCTATAAAGAGCCAGGAAAAAAGAGGCCTTTTTCTCACAGGAGAGGGAAGCAGCAGAATTTTCCCTGCAAAAAGGGCTCAGTATGCATCCCAAAAATCCGGTTCGGTATGGCCAATTCTTACCGAGGGCTCTACCCAGGCTATGGATTATAAACTTGATGATTTTGCGGTATTTGGTGCTTCAAATTCAGGGCAAACCAAAGAAGTAGTTCGCTTATTTCAGCAAATCAAGGCTGAGGGGCATGATTGTTTTTATAGCCTGACAGCCAATCCGGATACTACTCTGGAAAAACTGGCAATGGATGCACATGTTATGAATTGTGGGAAGGAGGATGCTGTTGCAGCAACAAAATCGGTTATTGAACAGGGACTATTTTACGATGGCCTTCTGAGGAATATGGCCGGAGATAAAATGAGCGGGCTGGATAAATTGGCAGATCAGGTGTCGGAGGTTCTGACAATGGAAATAGATCAAGAGTTGATTGATCTGATGAAAAATGCCGACATGCTTTATTTTGCCGGTAAAAATACTGGTGTTGCAGAGGAATTAACATTAAAAACCAATGAAATCACCAGGAAAAAGTCGGATTTTCTGGAGGGTACCTATGCCGTTCACGGTATAGAGGAGGTAATGGACAAAAAGGAGGTAGTAATTATCGTTGATCCTTTTGAGAGTGAGGAAGAAAAGTTTCAGGAGTGCCTTGTCAAAGGCGTTGGAATGAAGGTTATTGCAATTGCCAGCAGGGAAACATCCTTCCCAACAATCAGAATACCGGATGGTGGTCAGTATCAAGATTATGTTGAGCTGGCAGCAGGCTGGAATCTTCTGGTTGAAATAGGGATTGCGCTTGGTATTGATCTTGATAAGCCTGTAAGAGCCAGGAAGGTTGGCAACGAATATATAGTCTAAATAAGGCGATGCTTGTTTTTCTATAGCATCTCCGAAACTGTGAAAATATGATTAAAGCTGCGTTAGGAATAGATATTGGCGGGACAAATACAGATTTTGCATTTATTGACCGCGAAGGAAAAGTCCTGGTTGAAGACAGGATTTCGACCAAAGGCTTCAAAGAGGTAGAAGTTTTTCTTGGAGCCCTGAATGAAAAAATCCGACTTGCCTGTAAAAGGCTTCCAGGTCGTATGGAGGTTATCGGTATTGGGGTAGGAGCTCCTATGGGTAACATTAATAAGGGAACTATTGAGCACGCTGCTGACCTACCCTGGAAAGGGGTAATTCCTTTGGCTGAAATGATGGGAAAGTATACTGATATCCCTATTTTGGTAACCAATGATGCTAATGCGGCAGCAGTAGGTGAATTGATATACGGTGGAGCTAAAGGCATGAAAAATTTTGCGGTCATTACTCTGGGAACGGGTCTTGGGAGCGGTATTGTAACTGATGGCAAACTATTATACGGACAAGATGGTTTTGCCGGTGAACTTGGTCATACAACAGTACGGCCGGGACGAACTAACCGTGAATGTGGCTGTGGACGTGTAGGATGCCTGGAAACTTATGTTTCAGCAACCGGAATTAAGCGTACTATGTTTAAGATTTTAGCAGATTCGATTGAGGAATCCGAACTCAGAAATATTTGTTATCGTGATATGACATCTCTCCATATCAGCGAAGCAGCTGAGAAGGGTGATAAGTTAGCTATCATGGCTTATGAGCATACCGGTGAGATGTTGGGCTTAAAACTGGCAGATCTTGTAGCTCATACTAACCCCGAGGCAATTTTTCTCTTTGGAGGACTTACCCTGTCGAAAGGATTGATCCTGGAACCAACTCAAAAGTCTTTTGAAGAAGGACTGTTAAGTATTTATAAAGGTAAGGTCAAGCTCCTGCCCTCACAACTTAATTCAACTAATGCCGCTGTTTTAGGTGCCAGTGCACTAGCCTGGGATATATATGAAAAAACTCTAAGCAAATGAAAACCTCACACAAGTTTCTCCTGACATCACTTTTTCCCCTCCTGTTTTTTGGCTCTTGCACAATGAATTCCGGGGAGGATTATACCCAATTTGTAGATCCATTTATTGGAACAGCAAATCACGGTCATACATTTCCAGGGGCAACATTGCCTTTTGGTATGGTTCAGCTTAGTCCCGACAATGGAGTAAGTGGATGGGACTGGTGTTCAGGTTACAACTGGGTGGATTCTACTTTGGTTGGATTCTCACATAAGCATCTTAGTGGAACTGGAATTGGCGACCTGGCAGATATTCTTTTTCTGCCTACAGTAAAAAACATGAAAAAAGGTGAGTATATCCCTGGAAAGGAATTCATATATAACTTCAAAGCCTGGTATACTCATGATGAAGAAAGTGCTTCTCCAGGATATTACTCACTTGCTTTCAGGGATTGGGATTCACATGAAAACCCTATTAAGGCAGAGCTAACAGCTACAAAAAGAGTTGGTATCCACAAATATATTTTCCCTTCGGATATGGCTTCTAATCTTATTCTGGATTTAGGATTTGCCATAAACTGGGACGCTCCATCCGAAACTTTTATTCAGGTTGTTAATGATACTCTGATTACCGGTTATCGCAAATCCAAAGGATGGGCCAATAATCAGCAGGTCTTTTTTGCTGCTTCTTTTGATACACCTTTGGAATCATATGTCCTGTATAAAGCAGGAATGGCCATTGAATCAACTTCAATCGTGAAAGGTAAATTTACCGAGGCTATCTTCTCGTTTGGAGAAAAAACGGATAAGTTGATGATGAAAGTAGCAATTTCATCAGCTACTATGGAAGGAGCTTTGAATAATCTAAAAGTAGAAGCACCTCATTGGAAATTTGAAAAATACCAGAGAGAGGCGAAACAGGCATGGAATGTTGAATTATCGAAATTAGATGCCACTACACAGGATGATGCGCTTAAGAGAACTTTCTATACTGCTCTTTATCATAGCTTTATAGCACCAAACCTTTTTTCAGATGTGGATGGTATGTACCGTGGGATTGATCGGGAAATTCACAAGGCTGAAGGCTGGGATAATTATACGGTCTTCTCATTATGGGATACATTCAGGGCAGCTCATCCCTTATTCACTCTTACTCAGCAAGAGCGGATTCCAGATCTCATTAATGCCATGCTGGTGCATTATGACGAAAGCGGACTATTACCTGTTTGGACTCTGGATGGATGTGAAACAAACTGCATGATTGGCTATCATGCTATTCCTGTTATTGTAGATGCAATGACTAAAGGTTTCAAGTTTGATTTTGAAAAGGCTTTTGAAGCGATGAAGGCTAGTGCAATGCATGATGGAAGAGGTCTGAAAGCGTATAGAGAATATGCTTATATCCCTGCCGATCTGGAAAATGAGTCTGTTTCCAAAACCCTGGAATATGCATATGACGACTGGTGTATAGCTCAGATGGCTAAAAAGCTTGGTAAGGATGATGAGTATTCATATTTTATGGAACGGGCAAATTACTTTCGAAATCTTTTTGATCCCAATACAGGATTTATGAGGGGGAAATTATCTGATGGGAACTGGAAGCCGGGATTCAATCCACTATTCAGCAATCATAGAGATGATGAGTATACCGAAGGGAATGCCTGGCAATACCTGTGGTTTGTACCCCATATGCCGGAAACTTTGATTGAACTTGTGGGTGGAAGGGATGCTTTTATCATTAAGCTGGATTCCCTTTTTAATACTTCAGAGAAAGTTCAGGGCGAATTTGCTTCTTCTGACATATCTGGTTTGATCGGTCAGTATGCACATGGGAATGAACCTGGCCACCATACAGCATACTTATTTAATATTGCGGGTCAGCCATGGAGAACACAAGAACTTGTTCATCAGATCAGGACTGAATTATATACAGATCAAGCTGATGGATTGTGTGGGAATGAGGATTGTGGTCAGATGTCGGCCTGGTATGTATTGAATGCAATAGGATTTTACCCCCTTAACCCGGCCGACGGGATCTATCATATTGGAACACCGGCGTTTAACGAGCTTATACTCAGGCTTCCGGAGGATAAAAATTTCATTATTACGGCTGATAATCTTTCAGCAGACAATTTCTATGTTCAGGAAATTATGCTAAATGGAGAAGTTCTCGACCGAAACTGGATTAGTCATGAAGAAGTTTCGGCAGGGGGTAAACTCCATTTTTCAATGGGGCCAGATCCAAAAAAATAGATTAAAAACAGATGTTTATGTTATTGTGATTTTAATTTTTTGGGGAATCACATGGGTGTATATCGACTTTTTGCGCGGTTTTTGCTGAATAGATATTGCTATGACAACAAA
>JAUVKA010000354.1 GCA_030592205.1 Bacteroidota bacterium
ATATGGGGATCGATGTTAGCCTTAATGAAATAGCCACTGCCTCCAATAATCAGGTGTGCTTATTGGGAAATTTACCTCCCAGAGATGTCCTTGCCACAGGAACAGCTGAAGAAATTGAAAGGGAAACAAAAAAGATGATAAGGGAATTTGATCATCCAAACAGGTTGATCGCATCATGCGGCGGCGGGATGCCCCCGGGCGTAACAAGTGACAGTATTTCCTCGTTCATAAATGCTGTCTACTCCATCAGGAAATAAATATACTATCTTAAAGACAAAAAGTTTATAATTAATAATTCACATCATGGAAAACATTCTTATTTCATTCAAGCTCTTACTCACAACATACGGACTTAAACTCATTGGCGCCATTGTAGTTCTTATCGTGGGACTTTGGATTATCAGTTTGATAGGGAGAGCCGTGAGAAAAGTGATGGACAAGCGGGAGGTTGATCCCACTCTTAAGCCATTTATCAAATCGCTGGTCTCTGCCACACTTAAGGTATTGCTGGGAATATCAGTAATAAGCATGATGGGAGTCGAGATGTCTTCCTTTGTTGTCCTTCTTGGAACTGTGGGTTTAGCCATTGGTATGGCTTTGTCCGGCACTCTTCAAAATTTCGCGGGAGGTGTCATGATTCTTCTGTTTAAGCCATTTAAAGTCGGCGACTATATTGAAGCTCAGGGGCATGATGGAATCGTTAGTGAAATCCAGATATTTAATACCATCCTCAAATCACTGGATAATAAGATAATCATTATACCTAATGGAGGTTTAACCACTAATTCAATGGTCAATTTTACTGCTGAACCATTACGACGAGTTGATTGGACTTTTGGTATTGCCTACGGCGACAAAACAGAAGAAGCCAAAAAGACTATAATGAGTCTGATTGAGGAAGATCCTCTAATTCTGAAAGATCCGGCACCATTTGTAGCAGTATCTGAACTAGGTGACAGTTCTGTGAATTTCGCTGTAAGAGCCTGGGTCAAGTCTGAACACTACTGGGATGTATTCTTCCCGATGAATGAGAAGATCTACAATAAGTTCAATGACGTTGGTCTAAGTATTCCTTACCCTCAAATGGATATTCACATGCACAACGCAAAGTAATAAGACGCAATTATGAGACGCAATTATGCGTCTCTACATATCATTACAACATATTACTTTAAACTTTTACTCAAGCCTTAAGCCCCAAGCCTTAAGCCTTAGTACGTTTTGGTCATATTCTCCGGAACTACCAGAATATAATCACCCAGACCTTTATTCTCTTCATCTAAATTATAAATATCCTCCTGTGAAACAGTGGAAATCACCTGGATATTCAATTTAGGGAAATACTGGTTCATGTACCAAACAGTACCTTCGTGATTATTGGAATGATAGGCTCCATCGTAGTGGATAATCTGCTTACCGGTTTGGAAATGCTTATTAATAAAATGAGCCATGGTTGCATCTTTCAGGGCCTGGGCTTTTGGCAGGTTTTCCGACATACGTGCAGGCATTCCTTTCATCTCTAACATGGCTTTGTAACAAGCGACTGTTGGATCGTATTCGATAGGTAAGGGGGGTATAAGCGATTTAGCCTCCAGACTCAGTGAATCCAGAATCTCAAATCCCTTTTTGGATACTATATTAGCATAACGGCGGGGAACATTGGCCGCAATAAAATGAAGATCATTATCTTTTGCAAATTCTACCAATGGTTTATAATCGGTACTATAATTGGGCCAGAGTCGGCATTCGGCTTCAAAACGTGATTTAGGGATTGTACCGTTCAGATACTCATCCAATATCAGCTGATTATCCGATTCGAACATTTCGGCCGAGAGTATCAGATTTTCCTTTTTGTTTTCATAAAGATCCTTGGTCAGCTCCAGTTGCAGCCAATGTGCAATCGGATTGTTGTGCAACTCACCAAAAAACACAATATCCGCCATTTTGGAATTTTTCAACATTTCTGAATAGCTGGCAGGCACACCTTCAGCAGTGTATAGCTGGTAAGCTTTTTTATCCTGGGCTTGCAGACTAATCATAGTGATAGACACAAAAATAAGAAGTAATGCTTTCTTCATAATAAATTAGATTTTTATAGGACGCAAAGTTATACAAAAGTATCAATCATGAAAACCAAAGTAGGATTTGGCATTAGAATAACTAATGTCTGCAACCATTTTCCCTACCCACTCCGGATCGTTGGGAATCAAACCCTTTTCCATTTCATCGCCAAGAATATTGCATAAAATTCGCCTGAAATACTCATGTCTTGGATAGGACAGGAAACTTCTTGAATCCGTAAGCATGCCCACAAAGCGACTGAGCAATCCCATCACTGAGAGAGTATTAATCTGCCTTTCCATTCCATCCTTCTGATCCATAAACCACCATCCGGATCCAAATTGAATTTTACCGGGAAGTGATCCATCCTGGAAATTACCAATCATTGTAGCAATCATCTCATTGTCAGCAGGATTAAGATTGTACAAGATAGTTTTAGTCAGCTGATTACTACTATCAAGCTTATCAAGAAAACGAGAAAGCTCATTAGCCGTGGGAACATCATCAATGGAATCAAAACCGGTATCAGGTCCAACTTGATTAAATAATCTGGTGTTGTTGCTTCTCAAAGCCCCATAATGGTATTGCTGAACCCATCCCTTACTATGGTCCATCCGGGCAAGCTCCCATAGAACATCAGATCTGAATGCCTCCCCTTCTTCAACTGATATCGATTTCCCAGACCTTAATTTTTTAAAGATCTGATCGAGCTTTTTGGGTCCTGCCTCAGTGGCAACAAAAGTGCTTAGCCCATGATCAGATAGTCGACAGCCATTTTCATGAAAATAATCGTGTCGTAGTTTAAGAGCTTCCAAAAGTTCAGTATAATTGCCAATATCAAGATTTGAAGCCTCTCCCAATTTATCCAGATATTGATTAAACACCTCTGGTTCTTGTACATTGATTGCCCGATCGGGACGGAAAGTTGGCAAAACCTTAACCGGAAAACCCTCTTGCGCCAATTGACTGTGAAATCTCAAATCATCTATTGGGTCGTCAGTTGTACAAACAACTTCAACCTTCATTTTGCTCAATAGATTCCTGCATGAAAACTCCGGACTCTGCAACATCTCATTACATAAATCAAAAATACCTTTCGCCGTATCCGGATTAAGATATTCATCGATATTGAAATATCTTTTTAACTCAAGATGAGTCCAGTGGAACAGAGGATTACGCAGTGTATATGGTACTGTTGCCGACCATTCCCGGAATTTCTCCCAGGGACTAGCCTTTCCGGTACAATACGATTCATCTACACCATTTGTACGCATTGCCCTCCACTTATAATGATCACCCTCAAGCCATATCTCAGTAATATCTCGAAAGAGATGATCACCAGCAATAAGTGCAGGATTAAGATGACAATGATAATCTATTATGGGCTGATTTTCTGCGTATTGATGATACAAACCCTTGGCAGCCTCACTTTGGAGGAGAAAATCATAATGAATAAAATTAGCCATGATACTTGAATTTATTAAGCAAATAATCTCTTCAGATGTCTGTCAAATATATTAGTCTCCACCTGAAAAGCAATAATATCCTGGTTTTCCCGGAGAGCCCGGATATACTCTTCACCCTTTTCAGCAGCCAGTTTATACGCAACATGCAGTAGCTGCCGCATATTAAGGTTGTAGGAAGGATGATCCGGAATATGTCTGATACTGTTGGCAAATTGCTCTCCACTCCACTCATCAACTTCCGAAGGATCAGGCAATTTTGCCGGATCAATATCTATCACATCAGCATATGGACCACACAATTCATCCTGACGACCATAAGCCTCCCTGTAAATAGTCTTCACAAGCTGTAAACTGTTTTGATCACCCATAGCCAGTCCGATTACCTCCTCAAGCCAGGTAGTCCCCGCCGTTTTTACATGAATCCCAATATCGTGCTTCTTTAGTAATTCTCCCATAATCGGGTAAATACTAAACTTATCTGATCCACTATGTATCGAGAGCTTCAGACTGTCCATCATTCCAAACTCCTTGATAGCAAATTTAATAACCAGTAGGTCTTCCTCAAATTCCTTCCTGAATTCACTCACTTCCCCCACATAATCAACGCCTTTATTAAATCGACCTGAAAATTTGGGAGCAATAGTCTGTACTTTAATCCCCTCCCTGGCAATAAGTGCAAGAATAAAAAATAACTCCATAGGCGACTGTGGCTTTTCCACTTCATCCATTGATATCTCCGCTATGAATTTATCCTCACCTTTACGTTCACAAAGTTCTCTATACAGATTCCCGGCATTCTTAATAGCCAGCAAATATTGATTCAAAATCCTATCGAGATCATCAGGTCCAACCTTATAAGGATGATCCAATCCACTAATGAATAATTCCCCTATATATTTATTTAGATATTCACGAGCCCCATCAATATCAGCCTCCTGGGCTGGTTTACTAATGTAAGCGGCAACATC
>JAUVKA010000068.1 GCA_030592205.1 Bacteroidota bacterium
AACTCCATTGTAATTCTTGTATGACCACCCTGCCGCCATTTTTCACGCCGCTCCACTTCATAACCCGTATCTGACTCAGCACCCCATTCAGGACTTCCACAACCAAAGCCCGGGCTGCGGCCCGGCATATAAAGTGGAATATGAATTAATAAAAGCATAGGGATACCACTTTCCACTTGAGTTCTAAAAAATTCAAGTTGCTCAGGTAAAACTTCGTAAGTGGAATTATCAATACAAACAAAGCGTATCCCATTAAAATCATAAGCTGCATAAAGAGCCTGATTACCCTGATACATCACTTTCAGCCTTTTTGTCCAGGTATCACGAAGCTGCCTTGAACTCCCTTTCATTCCTTCATAATGCCAATCATGGTTGCCGGCAATATATGCGAAGGGTATTCCTGTATCATTCAATTTCTGAAAAGCCCATTCAATCGCAGCTTCTGAGGGGAAATTAAATATATCTCCCGTGAGAGCAAGAAAATCAACAGCTTGCTCTTTTGCAAGAACTAAAGTTTGTTCAAAGCTTTGCTCAGCAGATACTTCTTCTCCTGTATTAAAATGAACATTAGACTTATAGGCACGGCTCATCCGATCACTATATTCCTGAAAAGGCTCCCCTCGGTAGTCATCCATCGAAAGATGCGTATCCGCGATATGAAAAATCCGTAAAGGAGTAATTGATGCTCTTGTGAAAATAGAGATCCTGCTCTTTTCGAGTGAGAAAACCCCTCTGGCACTTTTTATTTTTTTCCTCTCTGTATCAGCACTAAATGAGCTAAAACACAATCCTAGTCCTGCTAAAGCTGTGGAATTGATAAAGCTGCGTCGTTTCATAATACTCAACCCTTCCAATCCTTAATAATAATTCGGTCTCCGTACAATTTCACCTCCAACTTCTGTTTAGAACGCCAACCTAGTTTCTTCACATACGCCATTGGCAGGGTTATACCATAACTGCCGCCTCCGGCCAATTTCGTTAAGCTTCGGATATTTTCCTCTCCGATTTTTCTTCTTGCCATGACAAATTAATTATGTAATTTATTATGTATTTTATTACGTAATTTATTCAGTAATGTTACAATAGTTCATCGATTATCAAGAAATCTATGGATAAGTAGCGTGATTGTCATAGGCTATTAGTAAATTTGTCAATAACCGTCAAGACAACTACTAAAAAGCCTCGATATGATAGGACAAAAAATAAGAGAACTGCGTGAGGAAAATGATTTTCTGCTCAGACAATTGGCTGCTAAAATGGATATAGATACTGCCCAACTCAGTAAGATGGAGCGAGGGGAGAGATCCTTTAAAAAGGAAGAGATCATTATGATAGCTGAAATTCTGAATGCAAATCAGGAAGAACTTTTAACATTGTGGCTGGCTGATAAAATTTATCAAATTGTGAAGGGTGAAGAGCAAGTCATTGAGGCCCTAAAGATTGTTGAACACAAGTTACCCAAAGTATAATGGCTGATCAGTTCATAACAAACGAAAAACAACTTCTATCTGAAGTAATGGATGGGATTTTCCCACATTCTGACAAATTATTTTTTCTTGTTGGTTTTTTCTATTTCTCAGGGTTTCAAGAGATCTACAAAAATCTTGACAATAAAAAATTGAAGATCCTTGTCGGATTAGATATTGAGAAAAACATAATTAATAAAGTCAAGGAAGTTGAATTGATTACCGAGGATAATATTTCAAGGGGACAAGTTCGTTCGAATTTTAATACTTCATTGGTTCAGGTTTTTAATGAAACAGATTTTTTCGACACTCCTCAGAAAGAGGAAGCATTTAAAATATTTGTATCAAAAATCAAGGATGGTAGTTTAGAGATTCGTAAGACACTTAAGCCGAATCATGCTAAACTTTATCTTTTTGAACGAAGAACAGAATTTTCTGAAAACGGGACATATCCCGGGACTCTGATTACAGGCTCAAGTAACCTTACTGCATCCGGCCTGAGACATCAATATGAATTGAATGTCATATTAAGAAACAAAACAGATTATAAAGAAGGCAGACGCATTTTCGATGAGCTCTGGCTAAATGCGGTGGTTATTGCTGATGAAAATCACATTACAGAGTTTGAAACAGAAGTAATTGAAAAGATATGGTTTGAGAAATTATACAAACCATATTATGTATTTATTCGGGTGTTACACGAATATTTTTCAATAGAGTATGATAAGAAAATTAAGCTACCTAATGAAATAACTAAAAACAAATTCATCAACCTAAAATACCAGGAAGACGCTATCAAACAAGCCTTGCATGCGTTGGAGAATCATAATGGTGTTATTATAGCAGATGTGGTAGGTCTGGGAAAAAGTGTCATTGCGTCCTCTGTTGCTCACAATATTAATCTACGCACAATCATTATTGCTCCCCCTCATCTGGTTAAACAGTGGGATGACGAATACCGTGATTTTTTCGATTTTAATGCAAAGGTGTTTAGCAGCGGCTCAATTGAAAAAGCTTTGAAGTACTTCAATGAAAACTACAATGGGGAAGAACGATTGATCATTGTTGACGAAGCCCACAAATACAGGAACGAGGAAACTAAAGACTACGGGGACCTTCATAAACTTTGCCAGGGGAACAAGGTCATGCTGCTTACAGCGACACCCTTTAATAATAAACCACACGACGTTTTCTCAATGATCAAGTTGTTCCAGATTCCTGCCAAATCAACTCTAAAAACAGTTAACAACCTGGGAGAAGCATTTACTAGATTAGTCAAGGAATATAAGCAATTGACAAAAGCACAAAAAAACAAACTCAAATCGACAGACGAAATTAAGCTTGAACTGGAACGCATTGCTCAGCAGATCAGGGACATTATTGCCCCGCTTGTGATCAGACGTTCCCGAATTGATTTAAAAGAAATAGATGTTTATAACGATGACATCAAAATTCAAGGTATCGAATTTTCAAAGGTTAATTCGCCTGTAATGACTGAATATCAACTTGGTAAGATAGAGCAACTGTATATTGACACACTTGAATTAATATCGTCTGAAAATGAGAATAATTGTTTTAGAGGTACCAGATATAAGCCGGTAACATACCTGAAAAACATTAAAAAATATCAAGCTCACATTGAAGAAGAATTTGGAGACCTTAACTTGTTCAGGGAATCTCAAAACAACATCTCAAAATTCATGCGCCACTTGCTGGTAAGACGATTTGAAAGTTCAATTTTCGCTTTTAAATCCACCTTGGAGAACATGATTAATTCATCAAGGAATGTTTTAAGTTGGTACGAAAAAAGGGAAACAGTACCTATCTTCAAAAAAGGCAGTCTGCCAAACATTGAGGATTTCTACGACTCAAATACCGATGAGTTAACCAAAGAAGTAAAAGGAATAACATTCGATGAGCAAATTGCAAAGCTTTCTGTCAAAGGTCTGTTTGAAATTCCGGTGAAGGATATTAGTATTCGTTTTGAGAGAGATCTACAGAAAGACATCGAAATCCTTGAAGGCATTCAAAAACGATGGTTTGAAAAAGGAATTGACAGTGATCCAAAATTAGATTCATTTAGTGAAATTCTTGAAAAGCAGATACAAAGTGAACCAAATCGAAAAATTGTAGTATTCTCTGAGTTTGCCGATACAATCACTTATTTGTTTGACAAGCTGAAAACTAAACTCAGAGTGGTCAAGTACACTTCCAAAGAGGCAAACTCAAGGAATAAAGAAATGCTTCGTTCAAATTTTGATGCCGGCTTAGCATCTGAACTTCAAACAAATGAATTTGATATTTTATTGGCCACTGATGCCATATCTGAAGGATACAATTTGCACAGGGCTGGAACCATATTTAATTATGATATCCCATATAATCCAACCAGAGTTATTCAGCGAGTTGGGCGAATAAATCGAATAAATAAGAAGGTTTTTGACACATTATACATTTTCAATTACTTTCCAACTGAAACCGGAGAATTTGAGACACGAACAAAAGAAATATCGACATTAAAAATTGCTATGATTCAGGCACTCTTTGGTGAAGACACCAGGATTCTAACCAATGATGAGGAACTAAAGTCATTTTTTAAAAAGCAATATGAAAAAGAAATCGCAAAATCAGAACAACGATCTTGGGAAAACCCATATTTAAACCTTTATTACAGCTTGCAAAGTTCTAATTCATCAGCATATCAGGAAGCTTTGAAGATTCCATTAAGAACCAGAATTGCACGAACTGAAAAACAAGAAAAACAAGGAGTCCTGATATTTGGAAAAAAGGGGAATGATTTTGTTTTTCGGCTAGGGCATAGTGCGATGGATGTCAAACCACTGGCACCCCATGAAGCACTCTCATTATTTCAGGCTAAACCGACTGAATCAGCACAGAAAGTTTCTTCTGAATTTGGTCCCATTTATGATTCCGTAAAATCCTTGCTCTTTTTTAAAAATGGTCGAACACAAACTGAAAAATTGAAAAGTGAAGTGAAGAACAAAATCAATCTGGTTATCAAAGACATTCTGTTTTCGGATATTGATTATCTTAAAGATTTGTTGGCTGTAATTGAATTGGATTCACTGCCTAAACACTATATGCGTTTAATAAATAAAATCAAGGTTTCTGAGTTTGATCAGTTACCAGATGAGATAACACAACGTTACATCAGCACAATCTTGTCGACAGCAGCCAAGGTTGATGCCGGAACAGAGACATTAATTATTTCTGAAGAACTGATATGAGATGTTAACTCCAGAAGAAATAAAAATTATTATTTCCTCCGGTGAGGGGTATAATGCTGAATTCAAAGTTCGTGTACCAAGTAAAAAACGAGAACTCACAGAAGAGATATGTGCATTTGCGAATGCAGCAGGAGGTGTATTGCTAATCGGCATTGACGATAATAATACAATTGTTGGTGTAACTATTAGTAATGCTCAAAGATCAGCTATTCAAAACTCATTAAGTGAGATCTCACCAAATCTGCATTGCATATTAACGGAGGTGATGGTTGACGGGGTAAACGTAGGAGTTATTGAGGTTCCATCTGGCACACAAAAGCCATATACCTTATCTGGAGCTATTTATTTAAGACAAGGTCCAAATTCTCAAAAGATAGTTTCTACTGAACGAATGCGAGACTTCTTTCAACAGTCTGATCGGATTTATTTTGATGAAGGCGCTTGCGAAGAATTTATTGTTCACTCAGATTTGGATACTATTTTCTTTGAAGAATTCAGAATTAATGCAGGAATATCCAAAGGGGTAAGCCAGAAACAAATAATTAAGAATCTGAATCTAACCAACAAAGATGGATTTATTAAAAAGGGTGGTGTTTTATTCTTTGGTAAACAACCCGAAGTTTTTTTTGACAAAGCAGTTGTTCGATGTCTGGCTTTTGAGTTTAATAACAAAACAAGCATTATCGACGACAAAGTGTTTGGGGGGCCTTTAATGCATCAATATCAACAAGCCATGCAATGGCTAAAGGGAAAATTGAATGTACGTTATGAAATTCATGGTGGGGGTCCACGAAAGGAGATATGGGAGATCCCCGAAACCGTTTTCAAAGAGGCCATTATCAATGCCTTAACGCACCGGGATTATTATGATAAAGGAGCCCGTATTACTATTGAACTTTTCCCCGACAGGGTGGAAATCGTTAATCCAGGCGGATTAGTCAGTGCCATACCACCTGAAGAGTTCGGATTCCGTAGTCATAGTCGGAATCCACTCTTATTCGGGCTATTTGA
The DNA here is from genome assembly GCA_030592205.1 of Bacteroidota bacterium. Classification (GTDB taxonomy): domain Bacteria; phylum Bacteroidota; class Bacteroidia; order Bacteroidales; family UBA12481; genus JAUVKA01. The sequence goes on from JAUVKA010000068.1 coordinate 5,726, forward strand.
GCGCATGGATATGGTTGAGCAGGTTGGTTCCGGTATTGGTCGAATGAAAAATGAGATGGAAGCGTCTAAGCTTCCCGCACCTGAGTTTAAAACAAAAGGTATGTTTTCTGTTGTTCTTCATCGTATCAGTACAAAGAAAACTAGTAGAGAAACTAGTAGAGAAACTAGTAGAGAAACTGGCAGAGAGTTAATTCTGCAACATATTTCCAAAGACAATACCATTACAGCTGCAACTTTGGCTGCAATAATTGGCATTACCGAAAAAGGTGTCAGATACCATCTTGACAAACTGAAGAAAGATGGAGTATTAAAACATATGGGACCCACCAAAGGTGGTCAATGGATAATAATAGATACAGAGGAACCTGTAAATTAGCAAATATGGATTTCAAAGCCAGATACGATAGAGAAAAATACATTAGTTTTTTCAGGAACAATTTACTACCCGAAGATTATGAAACAGAAGAGCAAGTAATTGATCTGGATTTCAAATCTAAATACTTCAACGACAAAGGGGTCACCTTTCTTGGGAAAAGCAGCAAACTAGATCTTGCAGTTTACGAGGTTAGGCATTCATCTGAACATGACGCACGGATAGGCCTGTCACGCGATGCATTTAAGCTTCTATCACGCTATTATGAGAACAATGCCATGGTACTGTTCGTGCCGGATAATAATGAGAACTATAGATTGTCGCTAGTAACAATTGAACACAAACTGGATAAACAGGGCACCCGGGTTCTAAAAGAATACTCAAATCCCAAGAGATATAGTTACTATTTAGGCGAAGGATCAAAAACCCATACTCCAGAACAATACTTAGTTGCACTTAATAGAATCACCGATCCTGAAGATCTTAAAAAACGCTTCTCTGTAGAAGTGGTAAATAAGGATTTCTACAACAAGATTGCGGAGATGTTCTCCAAATTGGTTGGAGGAAAACGGAAACGAGGAGCAAAAACACTGAACTATGAGCCTCAACTAGTACTTCCTTCAAGCCCAATAGAATCGTTTGAACAAACATACAAGGAGTTTGCAGTCCGCCTGATCGGTCGTACAGTATTCTGCTGGTTCCTGAAAAAAAAGAAATCTGAGAACAACATTCCGCTAATTCCTGAGGACGTATTATCGCATTTCGCGGTGAACCTATACCCAAATTATTATCATGCCCGCGTTGAACCTTTGTTCTTTGAAGTATTAAACACCCCGGTTGATGAACGTAAGCCGGAATTTAAACAATCACATTACGGGACAATACCGTTCTTAAATGGAGGACTATTTGAGCCCCACCCCGGCGACTTTTATGTATCAGGCAAATCGAATTATGCATTAAAAGTACCAGATGAGTGGTGGAAAGAGTTTATTGAAATCCTTGACACATACAACTTTACAATTGATGAAAATACAAGTGTAGATATTGATCTTTCTGTTGACCCGGAAATGTTAGGCCGTATTTTCGAAAACCTCCTGGCTGAGATTAATCCGGAAACCGGAGAATCTGCACGTAAAGCTACAGGAAGCTACTATACTCCCCGCCCCATTGTTGAATACATGGTTGACGAGAGTCTGAAACAACATATCATAACCAAAACCCAGCTATCAGAAGAAAAGATTGCTCTATTGCTGGATTATAGTATTGAAGAATCAGGCTTAACAAATGAGGAAGAGAATGAGGTAAAAGAGGCAATTAGCAATATTAAAGTACTTGACCCCGCCTGTGGTTCCGGCGCTTTCCCTATGGGTGTTTTGCAGAAGATGTTGCTTATTCTGCAAAAGGTGGATCATAGTGCAGAATATTCTATAAATAATATTCTTAAGGATATTCAAGATCCCATGTATAGGCAGTTAATCGCTGCAAAACTAGAACAGGACGATGATCTGGAGGATTATGCCAGAAAATTGAATATTATTCGCCGTTCAATTTACGGAGTTGATATACAACCTATTGCCACTGAACTATCAAAGCTTCGGTTCTTTTTATCGCTGATTGTGGATGAGAAAGTTCAAGATGATCAGAAAAATCGTGGCATAGAACCTTTGCCAAATCTTGAGTTCAAATTTGCCTGTGCCAATACTTTAATTCCTTTGCCTGCAGATAGGGAACTATTTGAAAACATAGACGAAATCGAAGCACTTGAAAAATTACGAGGAGAATACTTCGTAAGTTTTGGTGATAACAAACAAGCCCTGAAAAACCAATTTGAAAAAATACAGAAGAAATTATTTGTTGATGCCATCAACTTGTTTAACCGTGACGTAGGCGACCATAACCTCGATAAACCAACCCAATCATCTTTGCTCTCAACCTGGTCTCCATTCTCAAATGAAAGCACTCCATGGTTCGATGCCAAATGGATGTTTGGTGTTAATGATGGGTTTGATGTGGTTTTGGGAAATCCACCCTATATTTCAAATTGGAGTTTATCTGAGACAAACAGAGAACAAGTTCTAGAACTCGCTAAACTCTACAAATCATATTTAACAGGACAATTGATTTTCTCAGAGATGATGCATACCGTTTAAGACTTACCCCTGAAAAGCTTGTTCCGGAGAATAAGACAACCAATGGTGGTTGGTGACATTGCAGATAAAAACTTGCAAGTAGACTTTGAAAAATCAGACAGCAAATATATTCTTACTACTCAGAAAATTAGCTTGGAGATATTCAAAAAAGATTTCCGAATAATGGTATATAACTCACAAGGTGAGCTGATAACAGAATCCGGAAGTAAAACGAAGAATGAATTTTCCTTGTGATGTGATTCATATTGATACCGGTTGGTTTAAAAGAGATTGGCATTGTGACTGGGAATTTGATAAAAAAAGATTCTCCGATCCTGAAAGAATGTTCAAGGAAGCCCGTGAAAAGGGATTCAGGATATCTTTATGGCAAGAACCGTATGTGATTAAGGATACAGATATTTGGCGTGAAGCGAAGAAAAAGAAGGTATTGGCAAAAAACAAGGCCCCTTTTCTCTTTCAGTTAAGATATCCTGCCAGTGTTATTGATTTCTCAAATCCAAAAGCGGTTGACTGGTACAAAGGACTTCTGAAGAGATTGCTGGATATGGGTGCATCTGCAATTAAAGTAGATTTTGGAGAGGGAATTGAACCGGCCATGAAATTCTTGAAGTACGATGGGAGACAGATGCATAATCTCTTTCCTCTTCTTTATAACAAAGCTGCATTTGAAATCACCAAAGAGGTGACCAATGATGGTGTTATATGGGCAAGAAGTGCTTATGCCGGATCGCAAAGATACCCGATACATTGGTCGGGAGATAATTCAGCAAATCACGAGAATATGCTTTGTTCCTTGCGTGGCGGACTAAGTCTTGGTCTCTGTGGTTTTTCCTTTTGGAGTCAGGATACAGGGGCATTTGTCGGAACACCCACAGATGAACTCTATATTCGCTGGACCCAACTATCAATATTCCAGTCTCATATCCGCTTTCATGGAGCTCCACCCAGATATAGAGAGCCGTGGAATTATGAACCTGAAACACAGAGAATAGTAAGAAATTTCCTGAACCTTCGCTATCATGACACAGAATAAGAACAGGGATGTGTATCTGCCTGAAGGAAACTGGTATGACTATTGGTCAGGTAAATGCTATGAAGGAAAACAATGGATAAATGATTACTATGACATTGAAAAGACACCCTTCTTTGTCAGAGAAGGTGCTATTCTTCCGCTTGGAAAAGTAGTTCAGTTTACGGATGAAATTGACTATAAAACGCTCAATCTAAACGTTTATCCTAATAGGAACGGAACAGCTGATTACAGGATTATTGATGATGAAACAAATATTTCTATGAGTTCAATATCGGAGAACAATAAGCTGTATGTCTCGATAGACCCGGAACCTGAATCTATTCATATTGAGATACCAGATGAATTAGGAATGCAGGATTTGTTTGTAAATGACAGAAAAAATTGATGTTTGAATCAATGAAAGAATAGAATGACGAATATTTATTAACGAATGATGATTTAAGAAGTTAAAATATTATATTTGGTTAAACTATTTAAGAATGCAAGGATTCATTAGGGATAAAACATTTGAAATAGAGCAGGTTTGTAAGGCATACGACATAAAGACCTTATATGTTTTTGGCTCAGTTTGTACTGAAAGGTTCAGTGATAACAGTGATATCGATATTCTCATTTCTTTCAAGGAAATCTCGATTGAAGAGTACACCGATAATTATTTTGAGTTACATTATAAATTTGAAGAATTATTTGGACGAAAAGTTGATATAATTACCGAGAATTCATTGTCAAATCCTTATTTCATAGAAAGTATTGAAGAGACCAAGCAATTAGTGTATGCAGCGTGAAATTCTAAAATACCTGCATGACATTCGGGAATCGATTGACTCGATTTATGAATACTTAGGAGATAAAAGTGATTTCAAATATTACCAGACCAATAAACTATTGAGACGGGGTATAGAGAGAGAATTGGAGATTATTGGAGAAGCAACAAACAGAATAACTAAAATTGACAGTGAAATAGAGATTTCTGATTCAAGAAGGATTGTCAACTTAAGAAACTGGGTTATACATGGTTACGACAAAGTGGATGATGTTATTATCTGGGGAATTATCTCGAAGGATATTCCAAAACTCAAAGAGCAAATTCAGAAACTGATTATATAGGTCTATAATTTCAACTTACAAACAAACAGCACATTATTATCATCTTCATTGATTCCTGAATTCAGCTGTTGGAATTTTTCTATCCATTCAGGCGATGCCGAATTGTTTTTAATTGTTTCGGACAGAAGTTCTTTAAAGTCAATGGCTGAAAAATTATAGATCAAGAATTCATTTTGGTAGAAATAGCCGGTTGATGTGAGTGGTAAATTGCCGAATAAATCATTTTTGAGAGTGTAAAATTCTGCTGTACCACTTGTACGGTTTACCCGAAAAAGTTTTGTGTTTATTCCCTTTCCCATAACCCTTACCTTGAGTAAGTAATAATCTTTTGTTTCCCCAAGAATACTGATTGAATAGCCTCCTTCTGCTGCTTTCCGGATGCCTTCAAACCGACCATCTCCTGAAGATCTTCTGGCAGCGGTTATCCTTTTCATATCATATTTATGAAATTTGGTGGTGATAGCTGCAATTGCTTGAATTGATCTACCTGCTGGATTATATTTGTAAATCGTATCAGCTTCGCCCACCATCAGAATATAATTGTCTCCTCTCGGATAAACTGTACTACTATTTGTCAGGTATGTGAAGTGATCTTTAGGTATGGGATTTGGTATTTTCTGTATCTTTTTTGAGGGTAAGTCTTTCCATATTAGAATGTCTTCTGAATGCGCATTTCCGGGAATTAATAATTGATTCTTATAAACCAATATCCGGTTTGCATTCCTTCGATCAGATTTAATAGCTTTGGCATTAAACTTATTAACAAACTTTCCATTGGAATCAAATTGGTAAACCCACCCTTCTTTTGGATGTGAATAATTTCCACCCACCATCATCCAGAAAAGTGGATCCTCCGGGGCAATGTATGGAGAAATTACAGTATTGTATTCAGCTGGTCCTTTTCCAATGGATCCAAGTTCCCTGACATATTGTCCCTTACGGGTGAAAACTTTCGCTGTATGGGGTTCTCTATCAGTAATCAAAATATAATCATCAGAGATGGCAATGTCACTTGGTGCATTTAGTAATACCTTCAGATTGGTCTCGAGTCGGATCATCTCAAATGACTCGACAAATTCACTCAAATTAGCTTCAACAGTTTTAATCTTGTCAATGTTGACATTCAGGAAATCATTGCTTTGGGTTGTTTTTTGTGGATATCCGGCAGTAAAGATGAAGACCGAAATGGCTAGGAAAATAATTCTAAAAGACATAATAATTTGATTGGATTCTGATTTTCATTCAATATAGTGAGAATTTGTTGTTGGTACAATGCATTAATGTGGTAACTTAGCTTCATTGAATAAAAAATCGACATTCGTTAATCGGTGTCCGGCATTCGACATTCATAAAACCGTTTTAATATGAAAAGCAAAAAAACAGTAATACCGATATTGT
>JAUVKA010000301.1 GCA_030592205.1 Bacteroidota bacterium
AATGTTTCTTGTTATTTTGGTTTCAGCAAGGGTGGCCGATTCAGTTTCCGTTCTCATAATAGGGATTATGTTCGGCAGCATTACAGGAGCTGTAGTGAGTGTTTTAGAATACTTCAGTGATCCGGATTCAGTTCACAGTTTTCTGGTCTGGACATTTGGGAGTATTGCCTTGGAATGGAACAAGTTGCTCGTTATGGCTCCCCTGGTATTGATAGGGATACTTTTGTCTTTTGTGATGCTGAAACCTCTTAATGCATTCTTATTAGGAGAAAATTATGCCAGGGGGATAGGCTTAAATGCTAAAAGATTCAGATTTTATATAATTCTGCTTACCAGTGTTATCGCCGGGGCAATAACTGCATTTACCGGACCGGTAGCTTTCATAGGAATGGCAGTTCCTCACCTGACCCGGAATTTGCTTAGATCCTCTGACCATCGCCTGCTTCTTCCCGGAGTTATCGGTATTGGCAGTGCCCTGATGTTGGTGTGCGATATGATTTCACAATTACCGGGATCAAACCAAACTTTGCCAATTAATGCCGTGACAGCCATTTTTGGTGCTCCGGTTGTTGTTTGGGTTATTATTCGTGGAAAAAGAGGGAAATCAGCTTTTTGAATATGGGAATTCAAGAACATAAGAACAAAGTGCTGGAGGCCAAATCTCTGACCATCGGTTACCCCAAAAGGGGAGGGAAGCCGATACGGATATTATCTGATCTTAACCTTGAGATACATGCCGGTCAGGTAATTTGTATCCTTGGTCCTAATGGATCGGGAAAATCCACTTTGTTAAGAACTGTTGCAGGGATACAGGAATCACTTGAAGGAAATATTGATGTTCTTGGCCAGGAAGTTAATACCCAAAATCATAAAAAACTTGCCAGCCTGTTAAGTGTTGTACTGACAGAAAGAATAGATGTCCTTAACCTGACGGTTTACCAATTGGTATCTATGGGCCGGTACCCGCACAATGATTGGCTGGGTAGGTTATCCTCTGAGGACAGAATCATTATTGAAAGATCTTTGGAGCAAGTTAATCTGAGTGGATTTATGCATCGTGATGTTGATGAGCTGAGTGATGGTGAACAGCAAAGAGTTATGATTGCTAAAGCTCTTGCTCAGGATACTCCCCTGATTATTCTGGATGAACCAACTGCCCACCTTGATCTTCCAAACCGGGTGGAGATTATGCGTTTACTCAGAGATTTATCCACACGAACAGGGAAAGCATTTTTACTATCATCGCACGACTTGGATCTGGCGCTTCAGTCTTCGGATTGGATATGGCTGATTCCCAAAGGTGGACCTGTGATCCAGGGAATGCCGGAGGATTTGGTGTTGAATGGCTCTTTTGAGGCTAGTTTTGATACAAGTAAGGTGCGTTTCGATCCCTCCTCGGGAAGCTTTCAGATAGATTACAAGACTAAAAAAACTATTTATTATGAAGGTAATAGCATTACGGGATTCTGGACTATGCGGGCACTGGCAAGGGAAGGGTTTAATATGGTTCCAGACGAACATGCTGCAAATCGTTTGATTCTCAGGGAGGATCCTCCTCGCTGGGCATATTTGGAAGGTGAAAAGCGCATGGAATTTAAGAATATGTATCAATTCATCCGTTTTATTCGAAGTTTTTAGGTTCAATTAATCTCCTAATCCCGTTTTGTTCCTACTTTTGAGAAGCAAAGTCAAATCACTATGTTGGAAAAAGGATATATAGATAAACCAGTCCCGGAGGGTATTGATATCATAAAAGCGATAAGGAATCTTTGCAAGGATAAAAATGCTGTCATTTTAGCCCATTTTTATCAGGATGGAGATGTCCAGGATATTGCGGATTTTGTTGGAGATAGCCTTGATTTATCAAGAAAGGCGGCTGAAACTACGGCCGATATAATTGTTTTTGCAGGAGTGCATTTTATGGCAGAAACTGCAAAAATTCTTTCACCTGATAAAAAAGTATTGCTGCCAGATCTGAATGCTGGCTGTTCCCTGGCTGATTCCTGTCCCACAGAAGATTTTGCCGCCTTCAAGGCAAGGAATACTGATCATATTGTAGTTAGTTATGTGAATACCACAGCAGAGGTTAAGGCTTTGTCAGATATTTGCTGTACTTCAACTAATGCAGTTAAGGTAGTAGAATCATTACCGAAGGACCAGAAAATAATATTTGCCCCTGACCGGAACTTAGGGAACTATATTAATAGTCTGACAAACCGGGATATGCTGGTGTGGGATGGAGCCTGCCACGTGCATGAGGAATTTTCATTGGAGCGAATTCTGGAGGTCAAAAAGGAAAATCCTGAAGCAAAAATCATTTGCCATCCGGAATGCCAAAAACCAGTACAAATTGTTTCTGATTTTATTGGGTCAACATCAGCCTTACTAAAGTATGTGACTGAAGATCCCGGGAATTCCTACATCGTTGCAACGGAATCAGGAATTCTCCATCAGATGAGAAAAGCCAATCCTGACAAAACTTTTTTTCCTGCTCCACCGGCAGATTCCACCTGTGCATGTAATGATTGTAAATACATGAAGCTGCATACCCTTGAAAAACTCTACAACTGTTTGAAATATGAATTGCCTGAGATAGAGATGGATGAGGAGCTACGCTTGGAGGCAGAGATACCGATACGGAGGATGCTGGCGATTTAAGGCACAAGGGCAGCCCGCAACTACTTCTTAACCAGCTTCACAACCTCAATCTTCTCACCTACAATAGCCTTAATGAAATAAATTCCCGGAGTCCAGTTGGAGCTATTCAATTTTATTCTTTCCTTGCCTACAACTTGCAGATTATCAGACTTAAGGATGGTCTGTCCAACACTGTTTAGTACTTCAAAACTAAGCGAAGTTGACTCTGCAGTTTCAATTTCCAGCCAGGCTTCATCTGAAGCAGGATTGGGATATAGGCTGATACTGTGCGACTTGATTAATTGTTCAGTGCCGGTAGCGAAGGTTAGTTCGGCTTCTTCAATGGTTACAATCCGACGTTTATTAATATCATTACTGTATTCCTGGATGATTCCGATCAGGTGAAGGTGTTCAATTCTCCAATGATCAGGGATAGTAAATGTTTCGGTGTAAACATATCTTTCGCCACGTTTAACAGATTCAGGGATGATTCCATCCTGTCCCCATGATCCGGCTGTCATTTTCCTGACAACATGATTGTGAACATATCCGGGAATCGGATCACCGGCTCCTTGTAACTCCATATAGGGCTCAGTAGCACTGGAATTGAAGAAATTTCGCTGATTCCACTTAGATCCGGTGCCTGTGAGGCTGTCCTCAATCACATAACAGTTCAATCTAAAAGAGCCTTCAGTATTCAGGAAAAAATCAGCTACCACATCAACTTTCCATTCACGCGTTTCAGGGTAATAATAATTGTAAACTGATAATTCAACAGGATTAAATTCCAGATCCAACTTATCCAGGTTATTATTCCATGACTCAGGTGACATTGCCACAGTACCACCAGCCTGAGCCGTTTCTCTGCTGACAAAACCTGTGGGAACTCCAGTAACATAAGCGCCTCGTAATGAATTTGATTCACTAATGGCCATTGCATCACCGGTATGGATGGCAACCATAACTACCTGGGGGAAATTGGGCAATATATTCTTTTCCACAATTATTGGAGCTCTGGGGCAATACCCACACCAGGCTCCGGTAATTTCTTCAAGAAGGATTTTTCTCTCAGGAAATTTTTCAATTACCTGTATGGTATGGTACAAGGTGTCATTTGCAGGATTCTCATCCGGCAAACCATTTGGATTAGAAAGCCATACCTTGATGACATAATCTTTTGAAGTCTTGAATTTTACCTTGTCCGGATGCGTAAAAATCCAGTTTTGACCGGGGCGTATAGCAAAATTGTCCTTTTGATATTTGTGAGGGCTTCCTCCTTCTTCCTGCCAGAAAATATCCATACTAAAAAGGCTATCGGTTCCGGCATTTTTGAATACTCCCATAACAAACTCATCTGAGAACTGGGCATAATCAGGCATCTTTATCTTTGTGAGACTGAGATCATTTGTGAAAGTCTGGGCCTGGGTTCCTGCCAAAAGAAAAATGAAAGTCGCAGCAAAGAGAATGAGTAAGCGTTTAATCATAATGTCAAGTTTGTTTTGGGAATAACAGGTGGCGAAGATAATAAAATTAGGGAATTGGGGAGTTGGGGAATTAGGAAAGGGATAAATTGTAAATTATTAATGATTAATTATTGCAACCCGGCCCTTCGATGCTTCGACAGGCTCAGGGACCGGTCCTCGAATTTTGCCTTTGGTTCCCCTTTTCTTACAATTGCTTATCCATCAGTTGTTCAACAGGAATTCCACTTGTCACAGAAGCATTAGCCAGTTTAATCAGGACTGCCATATCAAATTCATAATAATTGCAGAGAGTGATTAAATTGTCCTTATTTTTCTCAGGTGCTTTAAAGCCCTGTTGATAATGAATATCCTGGATAACCTACAGATAAAGTTGGAGAAGTTTCATCCCCTGAACAGAAACAAAATATGAACATTAATCGTTACTTTTGTAGAAAGCAGGAAAAGTTATGGGAGTACAAAAATTAAGAGAAGAGCTTCATGATTACATAAACCACGCAGATGAAAGGTTTTTAAAAATGGTCTATGCCATGAGCAAAGAATATATAGAGCCTGGCGTAGTGGGCTACAATGTTGACGGCTCGCCAATAACAAAAGATAACCTGGTGAAACGTGCAAAAGCCGCTTCGCAAAAGGTAAAATCAGGTGATTTTATAACACAGGAAGAAGTTGAAAAGGAGGTTGAGAATTGGTAGGGAAAAACAAACTTCCAATCCGTTGGGACAGACTGGCCAAAGATAACCTGGACGATATTTACACCTTCATTGCCGAAGACTCGGCAACGGCAGCCAGGAAAGTAAAAAAGGAACTGGTTAAACTCGCCCACAGCCTAAATGACTTCCCCGAAAAGTTTTCCATTGAAAAATACTTGACTGGTGAACCGGAAAACTACCGTTCGGTATCAAAAGGGAGTTACAAAATAATCTATGAGGTTACCGAAGAATGTGTAATCATTGTTGATATGTTCCACACCAGCCAGCACCCATCAAAAATAAAAAAGGGCATAAAAAACACACCAAAAAAAAATTAGCCCGCACAGCCACCGACAACCGATCCCGGCCCTTCGACAAGCTCAGGGACCGGTACTCGAACTCTGCCTTTGCCCTCCCCCTCTCCCGAGAGCATAGCGAATCTTTCCCCCTTGGATAAGGGGGATACACGGGGATACGGAAGGGGCTGGGGGTGAGATAGATATCCTGCATCGCAACCCGCAATAAATAATCTTCTACCGAAA
>JAUVKA010000396.1 GCA_030592205.1 Bacteroidota bacterium
AGATTGCTTATGCGCATAAAATCCTCTTTCAGGATTGATGATAATACCTTCAGAGCGAGTATAGTCAACCGCTTGTTGGGCTCTTGCTATTCCGCCAAAGCTTAATATTATAAGTAAAAGATAGATTATTTTCATACTGATGTTTTGTTAAATGCAAGTCCAGTGGTTATAGGGAAACCATCTGGACTTGCAAAAACTCAACCTCAAGAAAAAAATATTTTAGAAAGAATATGGAAGTAAAGCAGAAGTTTCACCGCCGATTACCGGTAATCCGCCTTGCATGTTCCAGTCTTCTGCAACGTCAACAAATCCAATGTGGATAATGTCGCCAAATTCAGTTGCAAGTTCTCGCAAAATGGAGATTTCAATAGCCTTACCGCCTGTAACCGCCTTAAGAGAAGAGGCCGTTACCAGACCTGAGCCCACGGGAACAACTACATTCCATGACCAATCTTCGGTATCCGGATTGTCAAGGAAAAGATCTGCATCTCCAGCATCTGCAATGAATCCCTCTAATAAATATTCTGCACCGGCCCCGGCAGGATAAACCCATGTTGTTGCACCGGTATTGATATCATTATCTGTATTAATATAGAAATCAAAGACTCCTCTTAATTGCTCAGTACCTTCAATATAAATGTACAGGTATTTCGCATCGCTGGCCAATTTAACTTTTGTTATTGTTCCGCCATCACCAGCAACAAAATCAGCAACATCATCCCATTTGGCAAAATTGCCATCAATGGTCATAAGGGGCGTAAACACAAGCTCAATGTCTTGAGTTGATGTAGTTTCTCCTCCTTCACTCGTAGCAGTCAGTGTAACACTGTATAAGCCATAATCAGCATAGGTATGAACCGGAGACATTTCAGTGGAGGTATTTCCATCGCCAAAATTCCATACATAGCTGTCGGCATCTGTTGATGAATTTGCGAAAGTTACAACCAAACCATCGATGGTATAGCTAAATCCAGCTACTGGTTCTGGTGTTTTTTCACAAGAGCTAAAGGCCAAAGCTAATACGATGACCATTGCAAGACTTGAAAGATACTTAGTCATTTTCATTTTTGTTTTATTTAAGTTAAACAATTGATTTTATTCATTTTGTGTCATTTCTGAGTTTGCTAACATTTCATCCTGTGGGATAAAATAAATGATTCGTGGATCACCAGGATCAATAAGCTGAGTGGATTGTCCTTCATCCAGATGTACCCCGGGATAGCTGCGATTCATAACCAGGTTATTTCGATAAACATCAAAAGTCCGGTGTCCTTCAGTAAATAACTCCAGTCGGCGTTCATCTAAAACGATATCCAGAATCGAAGTATAGCCGAGTAAATTTGAGCTTGAGAATAATTGTTCACCTGAGAGTCCTGCTCTGCTCCTGATGATGTTAACATCTTCAAGTGCACTGCCGTCATTTCCCAGCTTGGCATAGGCCTCAGCACGATTTAAGTAAACTTCAGCCAGACGAAGAATGACAGGAGAACTTAGTGTAACCATTCCATCCTGATATGAAAACTTTGTCATATAATATTTGGGATAACCATTCCTTTCAGAAACAATGGGTTTTCCCTGAGCATCTGTCAGGATATTACCATCAGGATCAGTTTTGTATTCCGGCTTGATAAAGGTATGGCGAATATCTTCTGAGTTTTTATTGAGCAAATTGCGAAGGGGGAGTGAGGCATATATTTCACCCCATCCCAGTCCCTGGTCTGATAAATACATTGAACCAATTGCCCCGGAAACCTTATCGTCCTGCAAAGTGTGTTCAACACATAAAATAGTTTCGGAAGAATTCAATGCATTGGCAAAATAGTTTGGGTAAGCTCCTGAACTTTCTAATTGAAACCGACCTGATTCGATAACCATATTTGCATAATCAATTGCTTTTTGGTTTTCTTCCATATACAAATAAACTCGTGACAAAAGTGCCCATGCAGCTTCCTTCGAAGCGAAACTGTTACCCCTTGGACTGTCCATTAATTCGCTCCCTTTAATCAGGTCTTCAATTATCTGATCATATACTTCACCCACTGTATTGCGTGGGCCACCCTGACCATCAGAGGAGGTACGTACAATAATTCCGGGATTATTTGATCCCTGAGAAAAAGGACGGGCAAATATTCTGACCAAATCAAAATGGGCCATTGCTCTTAAAAAGTAGTTTTCTCCTAATAATTGATCCAAATCCGTTGATTGCCCTTCTTCCAAAGATTCAATGATCTGGCATGTACCGTTAATAATTTTGTACCCGCTGAACCAGAAATACGTTGTATTCATCATGGTGGCAAAATGCCGGTACGTGGTGGCATAAAACAAGTGATCTGTGGTTGACCCGCTAAGACTTATATTATCACCGGGAAATTCTGATAGCTGAAAATAATGTCGAACATAGGTGTTCCTCAAGTCTTCAACTCCTTTGTATTCCAGAATATCCTTCATCATGGCGTAATTACCATTTGTAGCATAACCTGCTCCTTCTGGGTATTCAGAAAGTTGTTCCTTGGTCATTCCATCATGTGGTGAGAGAGAAAGTTCACAAGCTGAAAAAAGCAGTGAGATGGCTAGAATTGTGTATAGAGTTATTTTTTTCATTGGATTTGGAATTAAAAAGTAACGTCTACTCCAAAGAGAATCTGTTTACTAATAGGATATTTAAAGTCACCTGTACCTGGTCGTGTCCATGTATCTCCTACGATGGAAACCTCCGGATCCATCCCTGAGAATTTTGTCCAGGTCCAGAGGTTATCTCCTGAGATAAAGATTCTGGCTGACCCAAGATTAAGTTTCCTGACGATTTTTTGAGGAAGCGCATAGGAAAAAGTGATGTTTCTTAACTTCAAATAGCTTCCATCTTCAATATATCGAGATGAAACATTGTTAGAAAGCTTATTTCCATTAGCTACAGCTTTTGGATGAGTGGCAATATCTCCTTCTTTTTCCCAACGGGTCCATCCATCCTGTAACTTCATGATATTGTAGGAAATATAGGCGCCATCATTATCGAAAAATTGTCTTGATCTATGGTAAATCTGATTACCAACTACATAATTAAATGCCATATTTAACCCAAAACCTTTATATTTCATATTACTCATAAACCCACCCAGGAATTTAGGGGTTGCCGAACCCACTTCTTGAAATTGGGCTTCATTATAATTATTGGTGGCTTCTCTTGATATTTCGATACCGTTTTCATCATAAATAATCTTCTCCCACAAGGGATCTCCATTTAGTGGATCAACCCCTAACCATTTGGGCATATACCAGGTATAGATATCTTCCCCAACCTGAATTTTTTGTTTGGCTTCTACGCCTGTGATGATATTTTCAATTCCATCAGCAAGAGAAATAACCTTATTTCGGTTAAGTGAAAAATTGACTGAACTTTCCCAAACGAAATCCCCTCGTTGAATATTGGTGGAGTTTATCTGGAATTCAATCCCACGGTTTTGAACGGTTCCGGAGTTCATGGTCTGGTATTCAAACCCTGAAGATGGAGACAAAGGCACATTCAGAAGAAGGTTTTTATTCTGGATATCATAAAGGTCGATAGAAATGCCGAATCTTTTATAAATGCTCAGATCTACACCCATATTTAATGTATGAGCTTTTTCACATCCTAAGGAAGGGTTTGGAAGATTTTGCGGGAAGCCGGCAGGCATAGCAGCGTACTGGGTGGTAAATGCATATTTTGCAAGGTGTTGGAAATCCCCGATATTGGCATTACCTGTTATACCGTAGCTGGTTCTGAGTTTTAGCTGGTCAAGATTGGTGAAATTGGCCATGAAAC
>JAUVKA010000250.1 GCA_030592205.1 Bacteroidota bacterium
CCTCCTGGTCCTGAGCATTCAGAGTCAATGCACAAACCAGTAAACCCACTATCAGAGAGCTGTTTCTTATCTTATGAAATCTCATCAAAATATTTCAGAACAGTGACAATATTATCAGGATGCTTGCTATTTATTTTTAATCTGCTTTTTCGGATAAATTTTTTTACCTCCGGAACATTTCGGTTTAATGCATTTAATAATGTTTTTTTAGAACTTATACGCTTATAGTTACCATCCACCTGAATAAAATACTCATAACTTCGGATGTATTCTCCAGGGAAACTTCCTGAGGGATCATCACTTATCACACACATGGGCCTAACGAGGAATGAAGTTTTACCATCATAAACTTTCTCGTATAACTCTTTACTATTTGTCCCGGGAATTTTGAAATACTCGTAGAGATGCTCCAGATGGCTGACTGAGTCTGTATATGAAAAAGACTCCAGGTATTCTTTGGATAGTATTAAATATTTCTTGCTGTCACTATCGGTGTACAACAGAATGAATTCGTCCCTATACAGATCATAGTTTATCTGAAAATCGGTGTGTCTTATCCCCCTGTACAACAGATTTGCTGTGGGCCAATAATGCCTTGCTATGAAGGGATTTCCTCTATATTTCTTTTGATATGTCCACTTGCATCCATTGACAATATTATCAGTGAAGGAGAATGGCTCCATACTTTGCAGCTTGTCCACTATAGCACCGGTCAGTGCATATTTGGCAGAGTCGTGCAGTTGGGATATATCAGAATATTTTGCCGTGAGTTCTGAAACAAACTCTCTGCCGGAAGTTATTCCCGGCCAGTTATCAGTGCGAAAAGGAGAAGCAGGAAGATAAGGTTTTTCACCTGCCATGTTATACAGGTTACATTCAACAGGATGATTTGCCCAGGCGTATCTGACGGCTACCGGCTGATCAATTTGCTCGTTCCAGACAATGATCTGGTCTCCGTCGATCCTGGCCTCTGCCTCCACAAATTCTCTGTTGGTCCCGGAAATAGTAAAGCCACGTAATTCTCCACCTTCCTTTGCCATCATGCCATCACCCACATGATTAAACAGCAACCAGCACTTGCTATCATCGATCAACATTTTCTTGAACAGGGGACCTGAGAATACAATATCTTCGCCATAGGCAATTTTTTGCGCAGCCAGAGAGAGCCGCCTGCCCACTTCCTGCTTATTCCTGGGATGTATATCCGCTGAATCTCCAATATCTATCGCAACAGCCATAGCTGTATGAGGCAGGCTCAGTGCCATGGACTGGGCCTCTCTGAGTTCGGGAAATACCTGGGGTTCAAAATGGTAATTTGCCAATTGAACAAAAAGAAAAGGGAAATCTCCCTGTGCCCATTTCTTGCGCCACTGAGTAATCATTGCAGGAAACAAGTCGCGGTACTGGTATGCACGATATGCGTTTGATTCTCCCTGGTACCATAATACCCCTCGAATCCCAAAAGGTATTATCGGAGCTATTATCCCATTGTAAAGTACAGATGGCTGATTGAAATATAAAGGATCGTCTCTCCCTTCCAACCGGGCTTCTTCAACTTTCTGTACAAATTTTTCATATTCCAGTGCCAACCACTCTTCATCGTTGTTATAAACCGGCCACTCTTCCAGGATATCTTTCAACATCCGATCATTTAATAGGGTATCCCGCGGTGTCCAGGCTTCTGCGGTTGTTCCACCCCATGAGGCGTGGATAATCCCAACCGGAATATTTCGTTTTTTGTACAGGTCAAGCGCAAAAAAATAGGCGCTGCCACTAAAGTGCCCCACAGTGGAGGGATCGCAAATCTCCCAGGTGTTCAGCCAGAAAGTCGCCCGGTCAGTTACCGGGGAGACAGCTTCCATTGGATAGGATGCTTTGGTCCGTTTTACCTGGAAATGACGAATCTCTGGAAAATTTGCCGCAGAGATCACCTCCTCAGCATTCATACAGCTACGCACCTCCATGGCCATATTTGACTGCCCGGAGCAAACCCATACCTCTCCCACCAGGATATCTCTAATTCTTATAGTATTGTTCCCCGATATGACCATCTCGTAAGGTCCGCCTGCCTTTAATGGGCCCATCCGAACCTTCCACTTCCCTTCAGAATTTGCTATGGTCTCAGCAACAGAATCTCCTATTTTGACAATGACCTTTTCGCCCGAATTGGCCCATCCCCAGACAGGAACATCCATTTCATGCTGTAAGACCATATGGTCTGAAAACAGCGCAGGAAGCCTTACTTCAGCAAGGGAATGTTGAAATATCAGGATGAAAAACAGAAGTAGGCCAAATGATTTGCAACTTGACATTTTCAGAAATGTTTTTGAGAATCTATTTCTTCTTTGGTCCGTAATCAACCTCTCTCACTGCCTTCAACTGTCTTTCCCTGTCACCTGTAGTCAGGTGTATATCCTTATACTTTTCCAGAATTGGCGGGTCGGGATCAGTGAGCATGTTGTAGATTTCAGGTCGCCTGGATTTGTAATGCATTGCCTTGACATTGTTGGTCCCATTGATGGTCTCCCACCATTTACTGCTATTAATTCTCTCCCTGGAGAAGTCAATTTCAGTCATGATCACTACATCTTCTTCACCAACAGATTCTGCAATCACATTTCCATCAAAATCAATAATACCATTTCCATCTTTTCCAAGAACCACAGGTGCAATATAAACCGAATTATCCTTAGCCCGGGTAATGAACATATGAGCGGTCCCAAGGCTTTGACCAGGAAGGTTATCTTTCGCCATGGTCGGATTAAAAATAATATCAGCCCCCTTTAATGCATAGATGGTTGATATCTCAGGATAGGAGATTTCCCAGCAGGTAGCAATGGCTATTTTCGCAAAATCAGTTTCATATACTTCAAATTCATCAGCCACCGATACCAGCCAGGTTTCCATCACGGGTAGCAATGTTTTACGATGTTTGCCTATGATATCTCCACTGCGGTCAATCACGACAGCAGTATTGTATACTTTCCTATCGGCCAGTTCATATATGGGTGCGATAATATACATTTTGTGACGCTTTGCAATGTCCGAAATCCGGTCCGTCAGAGGCCCCGGTACCGTTACAGCAAGGGCATCAGCAAATATTTTTCCACTCTCAGGATCCATCACATCAATATGCAAGCCATAAGCACCTATATGTTGCATGTCTTCCGGACCACAAACCAGATCCGCACCCATCTCGCCGGCTTCCTCAAAAAGCCCTAACAATTTATTGAAATGTGCCATCATCTGGGGCCGTACCATCCCAGGATCATAGTCTTCCATAAAAGGATCCTGTATTGGCAATCCTGTAGCCTGGATCAGTGCAATATTTGCCTTTTTAGGTGCTTGACAAGAAATAGCAATACATGAGAATAGGCAGATCGACATTAGAAAACACATCTGTTTTGAAAGCATATTTGCGATTTTTACATTTTATTTAATTGCTTTATCATAACTATATACAAATATAGCAATAAAGATAATGTTTCGCAATTTAATGTAAGCAGCCGATTCTGAGTCAATCAGCTAGCAGGTAGGCTGCAATCATGGCGGTCACCATCCCTGCTATAACCACAGGGCCCGGGATAACGGAATAAATTAACAAAGAAATGATAATTGTAATCATCGGAGCAACTGCATTGGTAAGCGGTGCCACAATAATAACCTTTCCATATCTTATGGCATAGACCAACATTAGTGCACCTATAGAATTTAAAGTATGGATGATCGCTGCGAACTAGGGCCCTTTGAAGCTCCAGTTAATTTCCTGGCTCATATCTGTCATGAGATAAGCAATAGGGGTAAGAAGAATTCCGCTTAACATCATATAGAAAAAAATACTTTCCGCCTTCATGGTCATATTTGCCTTTTTCATAAAAAAGGCCTGGATTCCCCAGGAAAGAAAAACCATGGTTGCAAAACCAAGCCATAAATAACCCTTGATAATGGTATCGTCCGGCTTTAGCATTGACATCAAAAGTATTGCTGTCAGCGATAATGCAATTCCAAGCCAGTGGCGTTTGGAGGCCCTCTCTTTCAAAAAAATCACTGAAAAAATTACCGTTACGGACGGCGACAGGGAAATAATTGGAAAAACAAGATAGGCAGGCCCTTCAACCAGGGCATGAAATAAGGCCAGTTGTCCACCCGCACCTAATAGCCCAATTGTTAACCCATATATTATTGACCGGACATCATGGTCAAGCTTCCACTTTATAAGTGCCAATGCAACCAATGCACAAGGTATCATGGTAATTGCCCAAACAATATAACCAAGTGTTGCAGGAAATCCTGCTTGTTCCGGTTTTTCAATAAGAGCCCCCCAGGTACCCCAAAATAAAGTAGTTACTAGGGCGTACAGTAACCATGGCTTTTTAAACATGTAGGTCTATGATTTGGTGACAGGAAATCTGTTATCAGCTGATGAATCTATACAATTATAACCTCTATTCCCTGATTTTCGAGCCGCGCTTTGTCATCTGCCTTTATCCCGGTATCTGTGATAACTACATGGATTTGGGAAAGTGTGCCAATAAAACCAAAGCGCCTGCGAGTGAATTTTCTTGAATCCGCAACCACAATAACTTTCTTGGCCATTCCGATCATTATGGAATTCAGATGAGCCTCTTCGGTGTTTGGAGTAGATAGTCCATGCTGTGTATCAAATCCGTCCACACCTAAAAACAATTTATCACAATAGAACTTCTTGAAATTCTCGCTGGCCAGAGCCCCAACAAGAGACAAGGATTTCTTCCTCATTACACCTCCCGGCATATATATGTTAAAGTCCTTGTATTCTGAAAGAATACTTGCAATGTTCAAGGCATTGGTGATGATTGTTAAATTACTGAACTGATCCAGATTTTTTGCAATTTCAGTTGTTGTCGTTCCGGAATCGATTACAATAGTGTCTCCATTCTCAATCAATTTCAAAGCCGCCTTTGCAATCTTCTGCTTCTCCTTCAGGAACTCTTTTTGCTTATCAGAAATTGAAGGATCTATCTCCATCCTGAAAAACTTAACTTTTATCGCTCCTCCCCTCGCCCTGATCAGCATATTCTGCTTTTCAAGATGGGAAAGGTCGTTTCTAATGGTAACTTCGCTAATTTCGAACCTACTACTCAGATCGCGCACAGTAACCTGCCCTTTTAATTCAAGCTCTTCTAATATTTTAGCTCTTCTTGTTACCGTTGATTTATTGGATGATTGGCTCATTTTTTTTTCCATATTGATTACATCGTAGTGAAATCTTTCCCTTCTGATTCATTGTTTGAGTACCGCAAAATAAGATAAAAAAGCCTGGAAATAAAAGTAATTTATGCAATACTAATTTCCATAGCACTTATTTTCATAACCTTATTAATTATCCTAAATTGGGCTTTGTATTGTTAAAAGTAAAGAAATTAAAATGAATTAACATCAACTTTGAATAATATATCTTATTATGTCCCACAAGGGCACAGGACGAAAAATTTAAACCATGGAGACCAAAATTTGGTGTCACTTAGGAGACAGGTGTAAAGAGTTGCTCTATTTGCTCCAGACTTTTACCCTTGGTTTCAGGGACAAACTTCCAAAAAAACAGGGTGGCTAACAGACAAATGGCTCCAAAAGTAAAAAAGCCTATATGCATGCCAAAGGATGCCACATACCAGGGAAATAAATAAGCCGGCAATTAGCAGTGTCAAAACGACCAATCCCATACCTCCAATCAACAAAGGTCGCCTTCCCAGCTTATCTATCAGCAATAAGGCCAATACGGTAAAAACCAGATTTATTATACCAAGAATTACCTGGAATTGTAATGCATTTCCAAATTGAATCCCTGCTTGTCCTAAAATTTCCGGACCATAATAAATTACAGCATTAATACCGGTTACTATCGATAACTGGTACAGTGCCACAAGACGACCTCTTATTTTAGGTGGGGAAAATTCCGAAATATAGAGTGGAGATGTGACTGAGGCAATGCCCACACCAATTCCACCGACTATTCTCACTGAAACAAGGATGGTGAATGAGGGAGATATGGTACATCCCAGGGCAGACAGAAAGAACAATACGGCAGCAACTATCAGATTTATCACTTAATCCGCCTGCAACCAAGGCCCCAAATATACATCCAACCAGGGCCGAACCGGTAAACCAACCTAACTCAAGTTTAGACAAGCCAAACAGGGTTTCCACCATTCCAATAGTTCCTGAAATTACAGCTGTATCAAATCCAAAGAGCA
>JAUVKA010000346.1 GCA_030592205.1 Bacteroidota bacterium
GGCCCATGGTACCATTTGCCAGCACAAGGGATATACAAAATGTTGTAAGTATGGCTTTGAGTAGATTCATTGGAATATAATATCAGGTTAGAATTAATTCTTGTTTATGGTATCACTGATGATCATGCCATCTTTTAATTGCAGGATCCGCTTAGTACAAGCAGCTATATCTCTTTCATGAGTAATAACCAGAATTGTATTCCCCTCCTCATGCAGCTGAGTGAATATTTGCATTATTTCACCGCTGCTTGTTGAATCCAGGGCTCCAGTGGGTTCATCAGCCAGAATAATACCGGGATTGTTCACCAGAGCTCTGGCTATTGAAACGCGCTGTCTCTGCCCTCCGGATAGTTCCGTTGGTTTATGATGCATGCGGTCACCCAGACCAACTTTTTCCAAAGCTGCTATAGCCTGTTTTTGCCTGGATGATTTTTCAACTTCGGCATACATAAGAGGTAATTCAACATTTTGCAAAGCACTCATTCTGGGCAACAGGTTGAACGACTGGAAGATAAAGCCAATATTCTTGTTTCGAATAATTGATAATTCATCATCATCCAATTGGGTGATATCTACAGAATCAAACAGATACATTCCTTCGCTTGGAGTATCCAAACACCCCAGGATATTCATCAGGGTAGATTTACCTGATCCGGAAGGTCCCATGATAGCCACAAACTCATTTTCTCCGATCTGCAAATTGACATCCCTCAGAGCATTAACTTCAAAACTGCCCATCTGGTAGTCTTTTTTTAAATCGCTAATATTTATAAGCATGTTTTTTATTTAGATGAAATTATTCATGGCGTATTGATTCGATTGGCTTAAGGTCAGCTGCCCTTTTTGCAGGAAGATAGCCAAAGGTGATTCCAACAAGGACGGAAAAAGCAAATGCAATAATTATTGAATAAAGGGTGAGGGAGGTTACAATATCTGTAAACCAGGAAATGCTCACTGAAAATGAAATCCCCAGCAGTACACCGATTATCCCTCCTGTTATACTTAGCACTACGGCTTCAGTTATGAATTGCTTCATAATGTGAACCTTACGACCACCAATGGCCCTACGGATTCCTATTTCCCTTGTACGTTCCAATACTGATGCCAGCATGATATTCATAATACCGATCCCCCCCACAATCAAGGAAATAGCTGCAATAGAAGCCAGGAGGAAATTGTATATTCTGCTCTCTTTTTCCTCTTGCTTCATTAACTCATAGGGAACAATGATGCTGAAATCGTCATTATCAAAATGATGCCGTTTAACAATACTTCGGATAACAGCTGCCAATTCAATCAATTTTTCAGAGTTTTCCAGCTTTACCGTGACCTGTGCTATATCACTTGTAAGTGGTTTTTCTTTTGGGATTCTTTTAATAAATGTCGACAAAGGAATATAAACATCATTATTGAGATCCCTGGAAGCCAATTCACCAACTGTCTCGGTAAATAAAGCCTTTGTCTCCATTACGCCAATTATTTCAAACCATTGGTCTCCCAACTTCACGCTTTTACTAACTGGATTCTCATAGCTGAAAAGCTCCCTGGCGATAGTAGCACCCATTACACATACTTTCAACTGTCGATCGTAATGATCCGCATTAATGAATTCCCCTTTCTCGGTAGTGTAGTTTAATACTCCAAGAATTTCCGGAGTAATTCCGATAACAGTTGCTTTTGAGGACCTGTCGCCAAATTTAGCATCTAGTTTTGCTTCTGTTTGAGGTGCCACGCTGATAACTCCGGGAACAATCTTCTTAATTGCCTTGGCATCATCAAAAGAAAGTCCTTTAGAGAATTTCATCCTAACCTCTTCTAGTTCCTCATCCGTTAGATCTTTATCTCTAACAATAATGTTGCTTACTCCCAGATCCTGATATTTGGCAATTGCCTGCTTTTTGGCACCTTCTCCAATAGACACCATTGCTATTACAGATGCTACACCGAAAATGATACCAAGTATAGTAAGGAAGGAACGAAACTTATGATCTACCAAGCCAAGAATGGCCAAATGTACATTTTCACCTATTTGCATGGCCTAGCTGCTTTTTTGTTTGAGAATACTTTCAAATGGAACTATTTTTTGCCCTGCCTGGACGTCTCCAATAATAACAGTATGATGGCTATTTGATGATCCGGATTCTACCTCAACTTTTTTGGGATTACTCCCCTTGCCGATGTAAACATAGGCTTTACCATTCTCTTTATGCAGACATTCGTTAGGCACAAACAACTCATTATCATCTTCATAGCAAATAAACTCGCAGCTTACAGTCATCCCGGGCTTGAGTCTTAAATCTGATTCTTCGATCTCCACTACAACCACAAAAACTTTCTCCTTGTCCTTGTCAATACAGGTTCTTCCTATATGGGTAATTTTTCCATTAAAAGCTGTTTTAGGTAAGGCGTCGAGACGGACGCGAACAATGGTCCCTTTCTTAACCTTAGTGAAATCAGCTTCATTCACGCTTGTATTTACTATCATTTTAGTGACGTCAGGAATTTTTGCGATTAGCTGTCCCTGACGGATTTCATCTCCAATTTTGAGATTAACCGGAGGATACCTATTTCGGTTGTGCCCTACCTGAAAAAGACCTTTGTCCGGACTGATTACAACCATCTTGCCCAATGCATTATTTGAGCCCTTGAGTTCAACCTCTTTTTGCATAATTTTGATATCCTGAATTCTTTGATCATACTTGTTCAATTGAGGCTTAACCTTAAGCTGTCTTTTCAACTTATTTATTTTTATCTCAGCTTGTTTATATTGCAGCTCTTTGATTTTCTGTTTTTGATCAGACTCATATTTAGCTTTTTCCAGTTCAAGCTTTTTCAGGTTAATACTGGCCTGCTCAGATTTTAACTTAGCCTCTAAATCCTGGATAGAGTTTTGAAATTCAACCTTCAGTTTCTCAGCTGCAGCTGTTTCTTTCTCAAGGCCTTCTTATGTTGTGATGATAAATTTTCGGATCGGTGAATCATCAAGCTTCATCAATGTATCACCCTTGTTCACGTAGGTTCCGTTGAATATCATTTCCACTATCTTGAAACTATATCCATATCGGTAATCCATTCTGAACATAGGTACAGCTATTGCCTTTTTGGCCGCTAAATCACCGGTTTCAATAAAGGATTCTGTGAACTTCCCCTTCATCACTGTCAATTCTCCAGAAGTTTGCTTTTCACAGGCAGAGATGGCGAAAAATAATATTACAATAAATATTAAGCCAGGAGAATTAGTTATTATTCGTGACTTTTTCATTTTTCATCCTCCTGCTTGTTGATAAATGGATCTGACAATGCAACTTCATCACCCTCAACTAATCCCCCTTCTACAACAATAAAGTCGGTGTTTTGCGGCCCTGTTTCGATATCCCTTCTTTTAAAACCTGAAGATGACTGAACATATACATAAGTCATCCCAAATTCTTCAAAAATGCTCTCTACCGGGAGATATAAAACATCATGAATTTCTTTTACTTTGATTTTACAACTAACCGTTAATCCTGGTAATAGCTGGGTATCATCTCCGTCAATAAGAATTTCGACTGGGAAAATTTTGATTTTGCCATTACGGTCTTTGGGCTGAGCTAAATTAGCTACGGTAGAAATCGTTCCGGTATATGTAGTGTCTGAGTAGGCATCTGCTTTAATACTTACTGATAATCCAGGCTTTACCTTTGAAACATCCACCTCATTAATCTTAACCTCACACTTCATTTCACTTAAATCCGGCAGATCAATTATTGGACTGCTGGTATATGGTTGATCTCCGGCCTGCCATTTTTTCCCGGTCATCCAATTCTTCCTAACTGTAGCAATGCCATCAGAAGGACTAACTACAAACAAGCTGTTGAGCGATTCTGTTGCTTCATTTAAGGTTTTCTGTAATTGATTCATATTGAGCTTCTTTTGACGAAGCTCCTCCTTATGAATTTTCTTCCTGTTTTCAATTTGCTCTCTAGCCCTGTCGAGTGTGATATTGGCAGTTTCTAATTGCAGTTGAATCTCCCTTTTTGTTACTTCAGATTCAAACTGAGCATTATCAAGATTAATCTGAGAAATCTCCTGGGATATTTCTGTGATTTTTAAGTCAGCCTCCAGGTCTTCAATTTCCGACTCCTGAGTTGCCCTTAGTTTTTCATATTCCGCACTGGCAATTTCCAGTTGTTGCTCGGCATTGATAATTGCCTTTTTCAACTCAGCCGGACTGAATACAATAAGTGTATCTCCTTTAACAACTTCTGTTCCGTCTTCAACAATTGTTGCAATTTTCACAGATCCATAGCGGTATGAAATTATGGGAGAGGTGATAGCCATGGCATTAACAGCCCTGACTGTTCCCTCTTCGGTAAGTTATTCAATAAAGGTGCCCTTTTCAACAGGAGCCACTGGAATGTACATATTTTCTTTACCATTGAAGGCAAAAAGAAATAGTAAAAGAATAATTGAAAGCTATTTATTCATCACCGGGGTTATTTGGTTTCCTAATAAAATTATGAGGTGGGTTCACTAAAGAAATAGTTTCAGTTCGCAGCAATCCCTTGCTTACTATTGTTTCTGAACCATTAGTCAGGCCTGTTTCGACCTTTACTATA
>JAUVKA010000402.1 GCA_030592205.1 Bacteroidota bacterium
ATCCCAATGTTGGATCCCCGGTATTTTTCTGAGGATGATATCAAGGATGATCCTTATGGCTTCGTGAAAGAGGAGTTGAAGATCCGCTTGCGTGTAGTTGATCAATACTGCGTTGATGTACATGATTACGGAATCCCTGACTCACTGTCGCAGAATGACAATAAGCCAATGTACACCTTCAATACTGCAGATATTGCCACTCTGAGGAATCAGACCGAAATTGCCATCGCGGCCCTCGATCTGATCCGTGTGGTGCCTAATCCTTATTATGGTTACAGCGCTTATGAATTAAGTCAACTTGATAACATGGTTAAGGTCACTAATTTACCTAAGACCTGTACTGTTTCAATTTATTCTCTAAGTGGAAATCTGATTCGCAGAATCTCTAAGGATAGCGAGCAGACTTACATGGACTGGGATATGAAAAACCAATATGGTATTCCAATAGCCAGTGGGGTGTATATTTTCCATATCGATGCCCCTGGTATTGGTGAACATATTGTTAAATGGTTCGGTTCACTACGACCTCAAGACCTTAATTCACTCTAAGTACTAATAGTAGTTTTGAAATTGACTAAATAATAAGCTATGAAAAAGCAAATGAAATATATAGTAAGCCTGTTCCTCATAGGGATTCTTGTTTCCACCTCAACTTTTGCAGGGAACAAAACAAGAATAGGTCAGGCCGGCGCCGATGAATTACTCATTAATCCCTGGGCAGGTATTTCTGGTTGGGCAAGTGCTAATATTGCAAGTGTAAATGGTGTTGAAGCACTTTATCTTAATGTAGCCGGTTCTGCCTTGATCAATCGCACAGAGTTAGGATATGCCAATTCAAACTGGCTTGTGGGGACGGATATTAGTATCAATTCCATGAGTTTGGTTCAAAAAGTTGGTGATTCTGGTGCCTTGGGTGTTTATCTTATGAGCATGAACCTCGGGGATATTGAAGTTACCACTGTCGACAATCCAGAAGGAGGAATCGGTACTTTTAGCCCTCGTTACTCTACAATTGGAATTTCTTATGCTAAGGAGTTCTCCAATAGTATATATGGGGGAGTAATAGTGAAGGTTGTTTCCGGTGGAATTTCCGACCTTAAAGCAGCAGGTGTTGCTATTGATGCTGGTATCCAGTATGTTACTGGTGATCAAAGACAGGTGCATTTCGGTATTACTCTGAAAAATGTTGGTCCCACTATGAAGTATACAGGGGATGGAATGTCTTTTAGAGGAACTGTTCCACCTAATGGTATTGACATGACTGTTGAGCATCGGTCGGCCGATTTTGAATTGCCCACTCAGGTGAAGATTGGTTTGGCTTATGATTTTAATTTTGGTGTTGGACAGCGACTTACTCTTGCTGGAGGATTTACATCAAACTCATTTTCAAAGGACCAGTTTCAGCTAGGCTTGGAATATGACTTCAAAAACATATTGCTGCTTCGAGGCGGATACATTTATGAAGAAGGAATTAATCCATTTGAGGATGATTACCCAGATAGAACTACTGTTTTTACAGGTCCCACAGGGGGATGTTCCATCAGGGTTCCTTTGAATAAGGATAATGGTTCTATATTTTCTATAGATTATTCATACAGAGATACTGATCCTTTCAGTGGTGTTCATACCATTGGTGCCAGGATCATTCTGTAGTTTTAAAAAATCATATCAACTAAAAAGAGTCCCGATCTTTCGGGATTCTTTTTTATTTAATAACGAGGATAAAAATCAGTGTAATGGGCAAACTGAACTATATGACTGAGGAAGGCTTGCAGAAATTACGAAATGATCTGGACAAGCTAGTTCGTGTAGAGCGGCCGTCAATTTCTCAGCAAATTGCAGAAGCTAGAGATAAGGGAGATCTATCGGAGAATGCTGAATATGATGCTGCCAAGGAAGCTCAAGGACTTCTGGAGATGCGTATAGCAAAACTTCAGGACGTTTTGATGCATGCTCGTTTGATTGATGAGTCAAAGCTGGATAATGATACCGTGCAAATTTTATCTAAAGTCGAAATTTGTAACTGTAGTACAGGTGCAAAATTGACTTATACCATTGTTTCTGAATCAGAGGCTAATCTGAAAGAGGGAAAAATTGCTATTAGCACCCCTATAGCCAAAGGCCTTCTTGGGAAGAAGGTGGGAGACAAGGTTGAAATAAAAGTACCCTCAGGAATAATCCCTTTTGAAATAATTGAAATCTCCCGCTAATCAAGGGGAAATTGAAAGGTTCTCGCAATTATTGACCTAGTTTTTCTATATTTACCGGATTGCTTTTTTAAAACCTAATCTGTGAAAAATTTTCTTGGAAAGAACCAGCTATTTTTGAAATTTGTTTGGTCCAATTCAGGATTGGATTCACTGAAGAATAAATAAACATACATGAGAAAGGTCTTGTTACTTAGCTGTTTAGCTGTTTTGTTTTCTTGGAGTACTCTTGCAGAGGAGTATCCCCCTTTGAAAAACAAAAATATCTCACGGGTGGATAATCTCAAAGGGATGACAGCTGCTTGTCAAATGGGTACCACTGTTACTGAAATTTCTCTGAATAATGTAAGGACATGGGTTTTTACAACGGGATTGTTATGGACGGATATTAGTGGAGGAGCCGGTTACGAGGTGCCTAAGAACTCTCAAAAAACTTCGCTGTATTCTGGTGGTATTTGGATCGGTGGAACCGATGTTAATGGCCAGCTTAAGATATCAGCTATTCTATATAACGGTGGTCGTAATTTTTGGCCAGGTCCGCTAATTACTGAAGGTGACGCCCGTGGAACTACCGATATTGAAGTATGTTATCAATACGATAAGCATTATGAAATCACCCGTTATCAGGTGGAAGCCTTCAGGGAGTGGTATAACAAAACCCCGGAGGAAAGAGGTATTGAATTTGAAGGCTATGCAATCCCCCAGGTAATTCTGGATTGGCCTGCCCATGCTGATGCTACAGCAGGTTATGATTTTTACCTGGCTCCTTTCTGGGATAACAATGATGATGGCTTTTATAATCCGGCTGATGGAGATTATCCTTTCTATGATCTCGATGGAATTCTTCCCTGTGGTACTACTCGTGAACTAAGACGCCCTCGTCTTTACGGTGATGGTACTCTTTGGTGGGTTTATAACGATCGGGGTGGTCTGCACTCATGGCCCAATGGTGAACCCATTGGAATGGAGCTCAGAGCTCAGGCCTTTGAATTCTCTACTAACGATGCTCTGAATGATATGAGCTTTTACAATTTTGCCCTTATTAACCGTTCTACTTATACTCTGATAGAGACATATTTCGGAGTTTATTCAGATGGCGACCTGGGAGATGCTGGTGATGATTACGTTGGCTGTCACGTATCAAATGGTATCGGGTATTTCTATAATGGTGAAGCTGTTGACGGTAGTGGACAAATCCATGCATATGGTGCCAATCCGCCAGCTATTGGTTTCGACTTTTTTGAAGGACACTACCTGGATCCAAACGGTGTAGATGATTGTACGAGTTATGATGTTAATTATAAACTGATTTGTAATGAGTGTATTCTCAATGGGAATATTAACGGATTGAATTTTGAAGATG
>JAUVKA010000400.1 GCA_030592205.1 Bacteroidota bacterium
ATTCGGTACTGAAATAAAAAACTGGCTGTCCTCGTTTTTATCGCTTCCCCACAGATCCTCTTCAGTCAGGTGAAGGTATAGTTCTGATGCCAATGATTCAGAGGGGTCAATAAACACAATATTTTCGTCGATCAATGCATTGTAAACAGGATTCATGCTCTTCAGATAGAGAAAATGCTCCCTGATTTGGTCCATGAAGTAAGGATAATGGGTGCAACCAAGAATCACCCTTGACAATTTCTTCTCCGGAAATTGATTCAATGCATTTCTGAGCATATGGGTTACCATATACCTGATGTAGTTGTTCGCCGAATTGAGCTGAACATGAATTAGTTCACCTCTGTCATTATATTCAGTAATCAGGCCATTCCCTGCCTCAAAATTATATTCAACCCAGAGTGTTGTATCGATTGGATAGTATGGGTGACCAATATCTGCTCCCTTATAAGCCTGCCTGTCCCTGGGTCCGGAAGCCTCCGGATTAATATAATTCAGATCTCCGTCAATTGCACCTGCCAGGCCAACTCCTGCCTGCTGGATCACAGCTAATTCTTCCCCGGGAAATTCCATGGTAAAGTTTCTTTCTATCGACACTGGGTAACCACCTGAAGAACATGTGCCCTCTGTAGCCAGAACTCCAATAATTGTCTTCCCGGATTGTTCAAGTCCTGTTAAAGCTGCTTTTGACCCTGCATCAATAATTCCCATAATTTTAACATCCAATCCCCAATAATCAACAGCTTTCTCTACTGTTTCGAGACCATATGCTGTGGCTGTATTACATGCAATAACAATAACTTTAACAGCATCCTTATCCTTCTTCATAATGGAATCTCCTGGTGAAGCATAATAAGAGTTGCCAAGAAGAAACCAAATATCTTTAATCACCAATTCCCTTAAAAAATCAGCTTTGCCTTCCGAATCATACCTTCCATAAGGCATATTGGCTTCATCGGCAAGATAGATAAAGCGCTCTGATCCAAAATCCAATACTCCATCACCCCCCCTGCTATTAGAACTATTATTGTACTTATCCAGCTGATAAATTGTATTTAAAACTGCCAGGCCTCCCGTTCCGGAATCAAAAATTCCAATTGGTAAAGATCTCCTCTCTTTCGGGTAATCCTTAATGGAAATATAAAAAGGCCCGGATGATTCATTTACCACCTGTGAAATGATGCTGAATTCGGGATCATCCTTCGTTTTCTGATGATTACATGCCGAAATAAGAAGGAGAGAAAAAATCAAAACGATATGTGCAATCTTGTTATAAGTCCTCATATTCTGGCAATCATTTCCTTTGAAATTCTGTAATAACAAAACAAGTTGTTTAACTTAATATCCGGGTTATCGGGACAATATCAGCAAAGAAACGCAATATGGAGTGCATTCAGGACTTCATTCGAAATTAATTTGTACATTTAATATTGCATTTACCTGCTTTTCAGGCTATTAAAAAATACTCTATGGAGAAAAAGATATGGGTCCTGTTGATGTCTCACCTGTTGTTGAAGTGTTTTCCGAACATGGAAATGCTGAATCAGACAGAGCCCCATTTCGCTACATCCGGCCCTTATGATGAAGATCGGAGAAATAAAATTACGAAGTTAGATGATCATCTCTGCCAATTCATTTCCTATACTTCGCGTAA
This sequence comes from Bacteroidota bacterium, assembly GCA_030592205.1. Classification (GTDB taxonomy): domain Bacteria; phylum Bacteroidota; class Bacteroidia; order Bacteroidales; family UBA12481; genus JAUVKA01. Next base: position 1,652 of record JAUVKA010000400.1, read on the forward strand.
GCAGGCTTATGAAGAGCAAGCAACCAATAGTATTATCCTCGAAATTCAGGGTTCACCGGAAACTGAATTGGATGTATCACTTTCTCAACCCATAAAGATTCATCATAGAAAAGCATTAGGAGAGCTTGCAGAATCCAGCGATGTAATTTTCACGGGAGATTTCCCATCGGAATCAATCATGTTACACCGAATTGTTTTTAACGAAAACTACCAGACAGAGTTTGAGTTTAATGACCACCATGTGACTGAGACTACCGATTGGTATTATGTCCGGGTCACCCAGACAAATGGTAGTTTGGCGTGGTCCAGTCCGATCTGGGTAGATTGAGAAATGGTTAGGAATGCTCCATCCCAAAAGCATTATTATGATATTTTGTTAATTCCATTGAGCGTTTTATTTGAAAAATGATTAACTTGCACAGCACTATGGAGAGGCTTTTTGAAAACTTTCAGCAGGTTTTGAAAGACACACCTGTTTCTTTCATCCGGGAATTCGCCCGTACCATACGATGGGAGGAGCGGCTAATAGGTATCAGAGGAGCAAAAGGAGTTGGAAAAACAACTTTGATTCTTCAATATATTAAGAAGCAACTACAAAACAAGAAATCCATTTATCTCTCCCTTGACAATCCTTACTTCTTTAGCAATGGCATGTCGGAAACCATCGAAACCTTAATAAAACAGGGGTATACTGATTTCTTTCTGGATGAAGTTCATAAATACCCCACATGGTCTGCCGAAATAAAAAGCCTGTATGACATATACCGCAATATCTACATTGTCTATACAGGATCTTCAATTTTGCACCTGACAAAGGGAACTGCTGACCTAAGCCGCAGGGCAATGGTCTATGATATGCCTGGCCTTTCTTTTCGCGAGTACATTGAGCTGACAACCGGAAACACCTATCCTGTCTATTCACTGGAAGATATCCTTGAAAACCATGAAATGATCGCCCCTGAGATCACAGAAGAGATAAAACCATTTGAATTCTTCAGTAACTACCTTCAGAAAGGTTACTATCCATTCTTTATTGAAACCCCAAAAACATACAGTCAAAGACTAGAATCTGCAATAAATCAGACCCTGGAAGGGGATTTGCCTTTGATAAAGAATATCAACGCAGACGCAGTTGTTAAGCTGAAAAAAATCCTTGGTGTTATTGCGCAATCAGCACCTTTTAAACCTAACATCCAGAGAATCAGTGAACGAATTGGGATATCACGTAATTCCCTGATTGTTTACATTAGATACCTGGAAGAGGCCAGCATCATCAAACAGCTCTTTACCAGTACAAGGGGTATAGGTTCGCTTCAGAAACCCGAAATGATCTATTTTGAAAATCCCAACCTGATCTACACATTGTCGGCTTTATCTGCACAAACCGGAACCATACGTGAAACCTTTGTGCTAAACCAATTATCTCATTTTCATACCATTTCTTACCCAAAATCGGGCGACTTTTATGTAGATGAAAAGTATCTGTTTGAAGTAGGTGGAAAAGGCAAATCAAAAAAGCAAGTCCACGGTATTGAGAATTCGTTTATCCTCTCCGACAACATAGAGATTGGTTTTGGGAACAGGATTCCTTTATGGTTAATAGGATTTCTTTACTAATGTGCCATATTCAAATTAATTAAACCAGTAAATTGAGAAATGGTTAGAATTACTCTGTTAGATTAACCCAGAGCCTGATTTTCTGGTCATTGTGGTTTGCTCCGAAGAGATCCATGTCACCCTCAGTATACCCCCCAATGATCAGATCAGTCAATCCATCATTATTAAGATCGCCAAAACATTTCCCCCATGGTCTGACTGGCCCCTCGGGGTCAATTAAACTACAACTAAATGGTGATTTCGAGGCATTCATATTATACCTGATAAGGATTGCAGGGCCCGGCCACAGAATTTCAATTCCATGATGTTCTGTTTCAGATGAATAACCAATGCTATTCCTGCCTTCAACCAACGATTCTATG
>JAUVKA010000182.1 GCA_030592205.1 Bacteroidota bacterium
AAACCTTTGCTATCCCGCATGGTGGAGGAGGTCCGGGAGTAGGACCGATTGGAGTAGCGGAGCATTTGAAAGAATTCCTTCCTAATCACCCAGTTGTACATACAGGAGGAAATAAAGGAGACACGATATCAGCGGCTCCCTTTGGTAGCCCACTGGTGTTGACAATTTCGCATGCCTACATCAAGATGCTCGGAGGGGAAGGACTAACAAGGTCGACTATAATGGCGATGCTCAACGCCAATTATCTGGCCGCCACACTGGCTGGACACTTTGAGGTTTTGTACAAAGGCGTTAATGGCTTTGTTGCTCATGAAATGATCCTTGATTGTCGAAATATGAAGGCTGAATCAGGAGTGGAAACAGCGGATATTGCACGCAGATTAATGGATTATGGATTTCATGCTCCAACTCTGTCTTTTCCGGTTCATGAAACTCTGATGGTGGAACCAACTGAAAGTGAATCAAAACAGGAACTCGATCGTTTTGTTGAGGCTATGATAGCCATACGCTATGAGATATCTGATATTGAAACAGGTATAGTTGAAACGGAAAATAATGTGCTAAAGAATGCTCCGCATACTGCACTACATATAAGTGATGATACATGGAATCACCCCTACGGACGGCTAAAAGCAGCCTTCCCCTTACCATGGATAGCAGAAAACAAATTCTGGCCAGCTGTGGGTAAGTTAGACAGCGGTTTTGGCGACAGGAATCTGGTTTGCAGCTGTGTTGGTATCGAGGAATATGTGATTAAATAAAAGGGCCATTACTATTTCTAAAATGGCTTCTTTGACCTATTCAATTTTCACCAGGCTGACAATAAACCACCACTGATTTTTTGGGAAGCAAATGCAGTATTTAAATTCCATCTGATTCTCGTTGCAGACATACATTATGCAGTGCTCAGTGATTTCAGGAGTCCATTGGCCATCCAGCCACCGATGAGTCTGATCAAGACAAATTTCAGTATTGCAAACTGACTTGGGGTCAAATTGGCCTTTTATCGATTTGCTAAATAAATCACCAGATATTGTGCTCTGCAATTCCATGATTATCCCACCTGTATTATTGACACTTAATTTGACCCGCGAAAGGCCAAGGTTCTCGATATTAACTGATGTTTCTGTTTCCCAATTCCCAATATAAGGGGCCGGAGATACAGGCACATTTACCGTAAATGTTTTAGTTGAACCATCTTCTGCCGTTACGGTGTAGTTGACAGGACCACTAAAATCTGTACTAACTCCTGCAACAGGGCCAATTCCTGCTTTTGCGGAGATTTCAACACTAGGGATCAAATTCTGCGTATTCGTTCCGAAAGGAACTTCGGCGACTATATCAGTGCCGTTGATAGAACCAAGCACATTGTGCTCCAGAGTTGCATTTTTGCTGGCCTCAAAAACGAAGGAAAGGATTTCCTTTTTATTGGAAAGCTCATCCTCTTTTTCACAGGAAGTAAATATCATACTTCCAATTAAAAGGAGACTGGCCAGAAAGAAAATATTTTTCTTCATGGCAAAATAGATTAAATATTTTTTCTTATGCGGGCAAAGTATCCTCCAAAAGGAGGTTATACAAGTCGCGCAGGCTCATGCCATAAGCATGTGCCTGTTGGGGGACTATGCTTTGAGAACTCATGCCAGGGACAGTGTTGACCTCAAGAAACCAAGGTGTTTGATCTATCAATTTATAATCGAATCGGATCAGACCCCGGCAATGTAGAAGATCAGTAATTGTAACAGAAAGATCTTTAATTGATCGGGCAGTTTTTTCAGGGAGGATAGCAGGAGTTATCTCTTCTGCTTCTCCAGGGGTATACTTAGCTTCATAATCAAAAAAATCTTTTTTTGTAATGATTTCTGTGATTGGGAAGATATGAGTCTCACTGTTGGTTCGTATCATACCACAAGAAAACTCTCTTCCCGGTAAAAATTTTTCGATTAAAACTTCATTGTCCTCTCTGAAAGCTTTATTTAATGCTTGTTCGATTTCACCAGGTCCGTCGACCCGTGAAGTACCACAGCTGGAACCCCCATTATTAGGTTTTACAAAACAAGGGTAGCCAACGATTTTTTCAATCTTCTCTTGATTGAAGGATTGTTCAGCTCTCATCAATATAGATGGAGCAACGGGAATCTCAGCTTGTGCTAAAAAGTGATTGCATGCATGCTTGTTGAAGGTAAGGCTGCTGCAAAAGGAGCTGCAGCCAGTATAGGGCATACCGATTAAATCAAAATAAGCTTGCAAGATGCCATCTTCTCCTGGTGTGCCATGAATGGCAATGATCACTCCGTCGAATGTAAAGGCACTACCATTCAAACGGGTACTGAAGTTGTTTTTGTTGATCTCATGCCGCTGACCAAGAGGGCCCCATACCTCCCAGCCAGTTTTCTTGATCTCAACTATATGGGCATTGTATTTATCAGTGTCGATTATCTTAAGAATATTCCTGGCGCTTCCAATGGATATTTCATATTCAGCGGAATCTCCTCCGGCAACGATAGCGATATTCTTTTTCTGCAGACTCATACTCTATTAGCAGATCATTTACATTTAAATGTACGGAAATTATTGATACCTTGTTGCAGATAGAGATAGAATTTCTAATTATTGCGTCCCGACAGGTATATATGCCATTTCTCAATAACAAGCTGGATGTCATCAGGTAGCTCTGTGTTGAATTCCATCCATTTTTCACTTTCCGGGTGAAGAAAGCCAAGTTCCTTGGCGTGCAGAGCCTGTCGTGGTAAAATTTTGAAACAGTTCTGGACAAATTGCTTGTATTTTGTATACGTTGTCCCCTTAAGAATCTGATCTCCACCATATTCCGCGTCGTTGAAAAGGGGGTGACCAATGTGCTTCATGTGCACCCTAATCTGGTGGGTTCTGCCGGTTTCCAGTTTGCATTCAATCAGAGAGATATAGCCAAGGTCTTCCAATAGCTTGTAATGGGTTACAGCATGTTTACCATGGTCGCCTTCCGGGTACACATACATAACCTTTCTGTTTTTCGGATTTCGTCCGATATTTCCTTCAACTGTTCCTTCAGGTTCCTTTGGTGTTCCCCAAATCAGGCCCTGGTATTTCCTGTATGAGGTTTTGTTGTAAAATTGTTTTCCCAGATGACTTTTTGCTTTATCAGTTTTCGCTACAACCAATAAACCACTTGTGTTTTTATCAATACGATGAACAAGACCCGCACGACTGTCGGAAGTCTTAAACATCTCAAGATCCTTGAAATGCCATGCAAGGGCATTCACAAGCGTTCCATTATAATTTCCATGTGCCGGGTGGACCACCATTCCGGGCTCTTTATTAACCACCAGTAAGTGTTCATCCTCATAAATAATATTTATTGGGATATTTTCAGGGATGAGCTCGAACACCTTCCTGGGATAGGATAAGAGTATAACGATTACATCATCTGGCTTGACCTTGTAATTGGCTTTTACCAACTTGTCATTCACTCTAATGCAGCCAACATCAGCTGCTGCCTTGATTTTTGTTCTGGATGTATCTTCCAACTTATGGAGAAGGAACTTATCAATGCGGAGGGGATTTTGTCCTTTGTCTGCAATAAATCTGAAATGTTCGAACAGTTCATTTTGCTCGTCCATTTCATTTGTATGCAACCACATTTTATTCATGGATAATAAGCAGCTTCTGATGGTGGGTCATACCATTGGCATTTTTAAGAACCAGAAAATAAGTTCCTGTGCTTAAAGCTGGAAGGTTAATCTGATTCCGGATGTGATCTTCGGTAAATACGTACTTCCCATATATATCAATTATGAATAGCTGTGCATTATTCCAGGTTTCAGGATAGTTAAGTTCTATATATGAGCTTGCCGGATTGGGATATATCTTTATCTGATCCTGCTTTTCAAGAAGGAAAACATCCTCGATACCGGTTTTTTTGGATTTGTTGGCAAAAACAGGCCGGATCATCAGGCTGCCTTCATAACTGCTTGTTTTCCACACACCATCCATAGTATAAAAATTATTCTGCTGCTTGTTGGTATTCCTGTCAAAACCTACATTAAGGAAGTCATTGCTTACCTGGATCCATCCTATATAAAATACAGATGGCACTAGTTGAGCGGTATCCAATTTGAAGGAATCAAAAGAAGTAAGACCCTTATCGAATTCTGCTCGTAGTCCGTTCATCTGGTAAATCAATTCTCCAGGTTTACCATCGACTTCATTCCATATTCCAAGATTGAAGTATTTCTGATTGGCATTATCATAGCTTCGGTTAAAGAAAATATCAATTCCGACAAGTGAATCCGGTGTCACCAGATTTTCGAAGCGACAAGCAACCCGCCCATTGCTGGCTCCTTCACCCACAAGGCCATAGCCTGCTTCTGCCGTGCCGTCATCATATGCATAAAAATTTCCAAATTCCTGAATTATTTGCAGAGCAGTATTCCCTGGAATAAGATCCTGTTCAATAGGTTGAAGATTAAGTTCCAGGGAAAAAGAAGCTGTATCTTGTGAATCTGAAGTAAAACCATAATTAAACGGAGCTTCATAGTTTAATCTTTCAAATGATCTAATTTCCTCAGGCTGCAAGGTTATTTCATATCTGGAATCAGCATTGCTTAAGTCTTCTATTGTGAAAACCGGAGTATAATAATGACGAATACCTGACAGGTTTTGAATATGTATGGGGAACAGCGTCTTAACAGCACTAATTCCTGCTGTTTTATAATGCTCCCACGGCATGGAAGAATAATTCAGCAGTAAAGAGCCAACCGATTCCACCAAAGTCAGGTCTTGAATGATGGTATCCTGGTAGTGCCTGTTGTTATTCAGGTAAATATAATCGAGATGCCAGTGATCGGAATTGGTTTTTAATCCAGGCTCATAAGTATTGGCCAGAGAAGCATAATTGAAAAAACGGAACCGGAAACCTTCCTGCAAATAAGTAGCACCATTAATATTAAGCAGCACCAGTTTAAAATCCTGAGAATCGTGCCCGGCTGAACTCCAGGCCCAATTCCAGGACTGAGTTCCAGGGGAATAAAATTCCAGAACCAATGAGTCGGTAGGTGAAGGTGCATCCCCCAAGCCCTGAGCTTGATAATAGAAGCTTAAATAAACGGTAGAGTCAGCACCCAGATCGAGGTTAATTGCTTGTGAGCTAAGGAAATCTGCTCTGTATGGATCTATTGTGGCATATTGGTAAATATTTCCAATGGAATCAATGCCATCAAGGGTTGCTACACCATAACCAGGTTGATTTATAGGATATGAATTATTAATATATGCATTGTTATTGGTCCATTTGTTTGGATCTGGATAAATACTTTTCCCTGAAAAATCATCAATAAAAGGCAAACTCAATAACAGTGATGATTTAAGATTTTTCAATTGCTCCGGACAAACTGGGTTATGGCCTGTAGAAACCAGTTTTTCCTGGGATTGCCCTTCTGTAAATGCAAATATTACAGCTATTAAAACAGATATCAGAAATTTATTATTCATTAGTTGATTCAGTTGAAATACTATCAAGTACAAATATGGTTGAATCAGGTGCTAATTGAGTTGAATCAGCATAAAACAATTTCAGACTATCAGTGGTCAACCATATATCAATGGATGAGCCCAGCCTTGCCTGATTGTTCCTGAAATCTGGAAGCTGTTTGAAAATCTGCGCCAGCATGCTGTCCTCTCCAGTGATTACCGTTTCATCAAACACTATTGCACCCAAACTAAAATGGGTATTCATTATTATATCTCGTGCAGAATCCTGCGTCATGCACACCAATCGGGGCACAAAGGCCTTTTCATCACTTAGGCCCTGACCTAAAACCAGAGTAATTCCTGACCCCTTTTCTATAGGAGTTCCTTCCAGAATGATTTCGTCTCTGTATTTTTGTTTTATTACGTACGTTTCAGCAAAATAAGGCTCATATTCAATGCTTTCCACGTGCAGTCCTGAAGCCTCAAGTATCAGTATTGCCTGCCTGTGAGGCGTTTCATAAGCTTTGGGCATCAGGATTATTTCCGGATTCCAGGAGTTAACAATCAGAAAGATCTTCCTGTTTTTTTTCACTTTGGTCCCGGCAGATGGATATTGTTCTAAAACAATACCTCCGGGTTGATCTTCAAGGAATAAGGAATCCTGGATGCTCCATCTAAGTTTTTCCTGAAAACATAACTTATCCGTTTCGGAAAGAGATAATCCTGACAATTTGGGTACAGTGATTTCTTTACCATGATCTGTATAGACCTTCAAGCCCACCTGAATTATGATTAGGAAAACCAAGCTCAGTCCAATCGCAATTGCCAGATTTTTAAAAAAGATCCTGCTGATCAGAAATTTCCAAAAAGTATTTTTCTTTGTTGGCATTACTCTGTTTGCTTTTTTCAACGCTTCTGCAAAGATAAAATTATCTGAGCACATTGAATAATTGCATGTTTTAGGGAAGGTATTTTGTATTTAATAGGTCTTCAGTACTTTATAAAGAGTGTCTCTTTCAACAGGTGTACGGCCTGCTTTATGGATCAGATCAACGAGATCCATCGTGTTAAGACTAGGATTCTTATCCTCAACCCCGGCCATTGAATAAATCCTGGTACTGTCCTCTATAGTTCCATCGAGATCATCTACTCCAAATGAAAGCGACAAAGAAGCTGTGTCCTTGCCTATCATCGGCCAGTATGCTTTAAGATGAGGGAAATTGTCAAGGTAGATTCTGCTGATAGCATAATTCCTGAGGTCTTCGATAATAGAAACTTCTCCAATTTTGGATAGTTCGTTGTTTTCAGACCGGTATTTCAAAGGAATAAATGTCTGAAAACCATGCGTTTCATCCTGAAGGGTTCTGAGTCGGTCCAGGTGATCAATGCGTTGAGAATAATTTTCCAAATGCCCATATAAGATGGTGGCATTACTGCGAATACCCAACTTATGAGCAGTTTTATGTATCTCGAGCCAGGTTTGGCTATCGGTTTTATCCGGGCAGATTTTCTTCCGAAGAGCTTCATCAAAAATTTCTGCTCCACCTCCTGGAATACTATCCAAACCGGCATCTTTTAATCGTCCCAAACCTGATGAATAAGAGAGCCCGGATTTCCGAATCATGAAATCGAGTTCTACCGCTGTGAAAGCTTTGATGTGCAGATCTGGATATGTGGATTTGATCGTGAATAATAAATCCTCGTAATATTCAAGACCTCTTTGTGGATGAACCCCACCCACGATATGGACTTCCGTTGCGTTCTTTACCAGGTGCTCCTTAATTTTAGTCAGAATTTCCTCCTTATCCATTTCCCATGCACCAGCTTGGTTGATACGACGGCGGTATGAACAGAATTGGCAATTATGAATACAAATATTAGTGGGTTCAATATGGAAATTGCGGTTGAAATACACCCGATCGGAATTTAATCTTTCTCTCACCTGGTTGGCTAACATCCCAACGAAACCCAATTCTCCTTCATTAAATAAAAGCAGGCCTTCTTCTGGTTTGAGTCTGTCTCCTGCAGTGACTTTGTTTTCTATGTCCTTTAAATTACTCATGTGGTTAATCTCCTGTCATTGCTAAAAGTGCGGTAAAGTTAGAATAATTTAGAATTTTGACAGGCGCTATTCTTTTCACATCTTTGCTGGGCTAGAACTATGCAAAAAAAGGAAACAGCTTTGATAATTGGGGCAGGTCCGGCCGGACTCACTGCTGCCTACGAATTGGTGA
>JAUVKA010000001.1 GCA_030592205.1 Bacteroidota bacterium
CTTCGCTCCGGTACACTTTGGTGTTATCTACTGAGGCTGCCAGATTATCCATCATCGCATCCAGTCCGGCATGAACTTTTTCCGATGACTGAAGGTGTGCGTCTGATCCTTTCAGCTGAAGTTCATAAACTGTATTAAGGGCCGAAAGATTCTTGTTCAGTTTCTCAAGTTGTTCTGAATTACTGCTGCTTCCCTCACTCAGTTTTGCATAATCCTTATTAATTGACGTAAGCATCTGATTATAGGATTCTGACAATTGACTGGACGATCTATTTACAGTCTCTACCAGGTTTGAACCTGTTTGCGATAACATTTCGGCTGTGTTGGAATAGGAATCTGTCAGGCTGGCAGCAGATTGGTTAAGATCTTCTGCTGATTTGGTATAAGCATCTGAAAAAGAATCCAATTTGCCGGCAGCGGCTTTAACTGTCCCAATATAATCCTGGGTTACTACATGAGCATCGGAAATATCAGAAATCTTGCTGGTGGTGTCGGCCAGTGTGCGCATTCCGGCACCAAGCTTATCAAGCATCTGCGGTGTGATTTCAGCCTTGGCAAAAAGTTGATCCATTTGTTGCATTGGAGATCCTTTGTGTATTGCTTCCTTTTTCTTTTTCCCATTACCATTTGCCAGTTCAGGATACACCCGTTCCCAATTGTAATTTTCCATGGTGGGCTCCCAGGCCGAAAAGAAGAAAATAACAGCTTCTGTTCCAAGACCAGCGATTAGAAAATAGCTGGAATACCTCACATGTTCAAGCTTCATCAGGGCGCCGATCATTACGACACTTGCTCCCCAGCCATACAGTCTGGCCATAAAAACCTTGTAGGTTTTTGAATTAACAATGTTTGATATTACTCCCATGATTTTATTTTTGGTTAGCGGTTTGTTTAAACTTTAATTTACAAATCTATGCCCAGAGTTGATCGAACACAGCGGAAACCAATAAAAGATTTAGCTGAATCCTGATATTCATAGGCGCGGGTACCTGACTGAAGGAAGTAAGAAATATCTTTCCAGCTGCCTCCCTTAACAACCTTTCTTTTCATTATCGATACTTCATTCGGCTTGGCGTTATATTCAAAATTAGGGTTCATGTCGTGAGTAAAACTATACGAGGTTTCATCGAAAGCAGAATTAGTCCATTCAGCCACGTTACCCGACATATCGTAGATACCATAATCATTGGGATCAAAAGATCCAACCGGAGAAGGCTTGATATATCCATCATCCACATAATTACCCCTCATGGGTTTGAAATTAGCCAGAAAACACCCCTTTCCATCCCGGGTGTAAGGACCGCCCCAAGGGTACATTGAAAGCTTCCTGCTACCGCGGGAGGCATATTCCCACTCAGATTCGGTTGGTAAACGGTAGTTTTGAACGAACATTTTGCTACCCTTGTTAACCAGATAGTTGTTTTGATATTGGGTTCTCCATATGCAAAAGGATTTAGCCTGTTCCCAGGACACTCCTATAAGCGGGTAGTCATCATATCCAGGATGCCAGAAATACATTTTGGCCATTGGATCATTGTAGCTGTAAGTGAAGTCAGAAATCCAGCTTAATGTATCAGGATATATGTTAATTCGTACAGTATTAATAAACTTGGAACGATCGGAAACCATGGCTTCATCCGCAAAAACAGTTTCTGATTTATCGGAGTTCATAATTTCACGCTTATAATCTATTCTTTCTGCTGCAGCTGCCTTGTAATCAATATCTTGATATTCATAAACCAGCTTTCTTGTATCTAGTTCTTTCCTTCTGAAAAAACGTTCATTTTCAGGTATATAAAATTGATCCAGGATCTCAACAACCTCTTCATCCCGGGTATTAATCCTTGTTTCCCAGTTAAGGTATGGAGGGTCGATCGGATTGCCGTATTCATCTTCTTCAATTAGGAATTCATCAGGATTTAAGTCCTGGCCTAATTTTTCTCGTACCATCGAATCAACAACCCAGGTAACAAACTGCCGGTATTCATTGTTGGTGATTTCCGTATCATCAATCCAAAAAGCATCAACAGAAATAGTTTTCGACTGGTTATTCAAGGCAAATGAGATATCCTCATCATTCGGTCCGATAACAAAGGAGCCCATTGGAACCTTAACCATGCCAAATGGGTCAGGTTCGAACCATTTTTCTCTTTTCTGAACGCCAATCAATTCGCCATTTCCAGCGGAAGAACATCCTGACAGTATCAGGATAGCCACTAAACCGATTAGAATTAAGTTTTTCATAATAATTTTCTTCATGGTTCTTAATGCAAAACGAGTTTTTGTACAATTTCAGTATTAAACTCTATAAAAATCTTATACTTCGATATTTACGTGAAGTTTTATCTGCCCCCACTTCTAAACTATAACTGATCATAAACTCAACTGAGCCGTTACTATATGCAGCAATTGCTGAGGTGGTAAAGTCGTAAGCAATACCTACCTGCATACCGTTAGTCAGCTCTGTTCCAGCCATGATCACCACAGCATCTCTAAGCCTATACGAAACGCCGCCCCAAAACCTTTTATTGTATATCACCATTGCATTAACATCAAATTGCATGGAGGCCCCGTCGTATTTAGCAAATACAGAAGGCTGAAGTTCCAGGATAGGATTAGGTAAATTATAATTATATCCAAAAGTAAGGTAATAATGTCTTTTCATGTCTGTTACTGCGCTCAGGCCATAATCTATGGTTGGCTGCAACAAGTGTGTCGTCGACAGACCGGCATAAAAATCATCTGTATTGTAAAAAAGGCCTACTCCCATATCAAAAGCTATCCCAACCTCCTCTCCATCAGGTATGGCCGGGTCTTGTCCGGCTGATGCATGAAAATCACTGTCGGGGATACTCCACTCTCCCTTTAGGGTTTTGTTGAGTAAGCCGCCGCTGATACCTATACCGAGATTACCTGCCCCAATGCTTAAACGGTAGGCATAGCTTAAATTAAGGGCCATGTTTTGCTCAAATCCCAGGCGGTCATCCAAAATACTTAATCCAACCCCACTACTAATTCCGAAGGGTTTCACAGGCGTATGCACGGAAAACAAAGTAGTTTTCGGATTCCCTTCAAAGCCCATCCATTGCTGGCGATTGATCACCGAGGCATTGAGCAAACCCTGGCTTCCGGAATACCCTGGATTAATACCTGTATTACTAAACATATTCATGCTGAATTGGGGGTCTTGCTGAGCCATAGTTGAAAAACTCCAACAGACTCCCAGCAATACAATTAACAGTTTGAAAATATTTAACAGTGGCCTTCTCATTTCAAGACAGTAAAATAAGCGAAAATATATATACTGTACAAGTTTTTATAAGGTTGGGAAAGGCTTGGAAATTATGTCGTAGCCTAAGAAAGGCGCTGAAAGTTCTTCCACCATCTGTCTGGAATTTCACCATTGCATGCCATTTGATAATCGGATGGGGTACAGGCAACGAAAATTGAACGGCTGTATTTTGATTCCGGATAAGGTACTTCCAGCCACCAGCGCTTAGTTTTTTGGCTTTTGTAAAAGAGTAGGTCATGCCCTACCTGAGGAACATTAACAATGAACTTTTGATAGCTTCTGATATCCTTAAATGGGTACTCGCTTTTCCTCTGAAAAAATCCTTGTAAGAAATGCCATATAATCTGAGCGGCTAGAGCTGTAGATCGCTGATCCTTAGCGCCTTTAGCGCTAAAATCATTCAAAAAGAAGCAGCTTAATCTTTCACTTAATCCAGCATACCTGCTCAACTGGCAGGCCTCTTCTGCATACAGCCCATTGGGGCCGGAATGATCACTTGCAGGGGCATCGGATTCACGTATAGCCGACATGGAAAAACTAAGAATATCAGTGTTCCTGAACTCGGGTTCTGATTCCTGGATATCCTGACGGATTCGCCCAAGGCGGATATGATTAAAAAACAATTGATCTAATAATTCCAGTATGGCCGGAGAGGTAAAATAGGCTTGGTAGGCCAGGTGAGTATAATCGAATAATCGGTTCTTAGGATCCAGTAAAATTTTATTCAAATAGTGCGAATTAGGTGATTTCATCTCTATCGAAAGAGGAATTCCTGCATCAATTCCGCAAATATTGACTCGTTGTTCTAAAAGCGCATAGGCATTATATACTGGAAAAGTATCCTTTGTTTTACCTCCAACAAGGATAAAAGTTTTTTGTTTCCTGCCCAATTCAGCCACTACATCCCTTAATCCACTTTCTGTATCAGCCTTGGTTTTACCCTTTCGAAGAGTTCCCATGTCCAAAATGGATGACGCAGGAAAATGATCACTCAGCGCATACAAGTGTTTTTTGATCATAAGGGACTCTGGAGAATCCGGATATCCAAAAATTACAATTTGGGCACTGTCCAAATCAGTTTCACTACTATCGCTGTTAAGAAAGTTGACCTGATCCCCAAGGGGCTGGTATTGAAAGGGTATACGGCTTGATAATAAACTGGTATCTGCCGGTTCAAAATAAGCAAACAAATCCCTTCCGGTGGCCATAACTACTTTTTCTTTTTTGGCTTTGGTGCTTTTTCAATAAGATCTTTGCACTCCTCATAACTTAAGGCAGCCGGATCTGTATTTTTAGGAATTCGGAAATTAGATTTCTGATAAGAAATGTAAGGCCCATACCTTCCATTCAAAACCATTAGATCCGGATCATTATCAAATGTCTTAATGATTTTTTTAAGGTCTGCCTCCCGTTTCTGCAGGATCAGCTCCTTTGCCCGGTCAGCAGTTATTGTCATGGGATCATCCAGGTCCTTTTTTAGTGAATAAAAAGAACCTTTATGTCTGATATCAGGGCCAAAGCGCCCCATACCAACAATTAACTCCGTGTCCTCATATTCTCCCAGTGATCTGGGAAGATTAAATAACTTCAGAGCTTCTTCAAGAGTGATAGTTTCTATCAGCTGACCTTTCTGCAATCTGGCAAAACGGGGTTTTGAATCCTCTCCTTTTTCACCGATCTGAGCCATTGGTCCATAGCGCCCTATCCTCACTATTATTGTTTCTCCGGTTTCAGGGTGCTTTCCCAACTCACGTTCACCTGAACTGCGCTGGCTGTTTTTTTGAGTATTATCCACCTTTTTATGAAAAGGTATATAAAACTTGTGGATCATACTATGCCAAACCAATTCACCATCAGCAATACTATCAAAGTCTTTTTCTACTGAGGCAGTGAAATTGAAATCCATGATATTACTGAAGTGCTCAACCAGGAAGTCGTTGACTACCATGCCAATATCTGTAGGGAAGAGTTTGGATTTTTCATATCCTGATTTTTCAGATTTGTTGATCGAAGTAATTTTTCCATCCGACAAAACTATTCCTTTCAGCTCCCTGGTGATACCGGGACGATCCTCTTTTACTACATATTCCCTATTCTGGATAGTAGAAATAGTTGGGGCGTAGGTGGATGGTCTGCCAATGCCCATTTCTTCCATTTTTTTCACCAAACTGGCTTCGGTAAATCTTGGTGGATAATGAGTGAAGCGTTGAAGGGCCTCAATATTATCAATATCCAATTTTTGATCTTTAGTTACAGGCGGAAGGAGTCCATTTCCGTTGCCTTCTTTTTCCTCATCTGAACCTTCCATATAGACTTTCAGAAAACCATCAAATAACAAAACTTCACCAGATGATAAAAACCGTTCCGTACGATTGGATATTGATATGTTAATGGTAGTTTTTTCTAATCTGGCGGCACTCATTTGAGAGGCAATAGCTCTTTTCCAGATCAGACTATAAAGTTTCTTTTCATTAGCATTTGCTCCGGCTTCCCTTTTGTTCATGTAGGAGGGACGTATTGCCTCATGTGCTTCCTGAGCACCCTTAACCTTGGTTTTAAAAAGTCGCCTTTTGGCGTATTCCTTTCCAAATTCCTCTGTTATTTCTTTGCTGGCGGTATTCAAGGCCAAATCAGATAGATTAACAGAGTCAGTTCTCATATAAGTAATGTGCCCGGCTTCATATAGGTGCTGGGCTAAAGTCATGGTTTGACTCACAGAAAAACTGAACTTTCTGCTGGCCTCTTGCTGAAGAGTAGAGGTAGTAAAAGGAGGAGCGGGTGATTTTGTTGATGGTTTTGTTTCAATTCCTGAAACAAGAAAATCTGCAGTTTTGCAAAAATCAATAAAAGCCCGGGCTTCCTCCAGAGAAGAAAAACGCTGGTTGAGTTCTGATTTTAAATGGGCGGGTTTACCCTTTTTATCGTTGAAGGAGAAAAACCCGCTTACCCGAAAACTTTCCTTTGAAACGAATTTTAGTATCTCCCTTTCACGGTCAACCAGCAAGCGAACTGCAACACTTTGGACTCTTCCTGCTGATAGGGATGGTTTTACTTTTTTCCATAGTACAGGACTGAGTTCAAATCCCACCAAACGATCAAGCACTCTTCTGGCCTGTTGTGCATTTACGAGGTTTTGATTCACCGAACGCGGATTATCTATGGCACCGAGGATAGCATTTTTTGTGATCTCATGAAAAACAATCCTTCTGGTTTTGTCAGCAGGCAGCTTGAGCACTTCTGCAAGATGCCAGGCAATCGCTTCTCCTTCACGGTCCTCATCAGATGCCAACCAAACAGTTTTTGCCTCCTTGGCCAACTTCTTCAGCTCAGCAACTATTTTTTTCTTATCCGGGGATATAATATACTGGGGCTGATATTGATTATTCAAGTCAATTCCATAATCTTTCTTCGACAAGTCACGGATATGTCCGAAACTGGACTTAACCAGAAAATCCTTGCCAAGATACTTCCCGATAGTTTTCGCTTTAGCTGGTGATTCTACAATTACAAGATTATCAACCATATTTCTCATGAATTTTTTAAAGTGGCACAAAGTAAAAGATAATTTTTTTATATATAGATGCGTTTTCTTTATTAATGTGGAAAATATGTTCCATTTAAAATTTATTATTTTTGCCGCAAACTGTATATAATGGCTAAAAAGTCTGTTCATATTTACCGTCGATACCTCTTGGTTTTTTGGGGTTTGTATGCTGGAGGATTAATATTGATAATCCTGATGTTTTTTTTCATTTCCCAGGGAAAGTTAGGCTTTATGCCCAGCTTTTCTGAACTCGAGAACCCCGAAATTAGCCAGGCCAGCCAAATTATTTCCAATGATGGGCTTGTAATGGGACAGTATTTCGATAGGGATGATAATCGTGTTAGTGTTGCCAGCAAAGAAATTTCCCCTTTTATGATAAATGCCTTGGTCTCGATTGAGGATCAACGCTATTACAAACATTCAGGTATTGATTTCCGGGGTTTGGCAAGGGTGCTGGTGAAAAGCCTCCTCCTGGGCCAGGAAACTGGTGGAGGAAGCACAATCACTCAGCAATTAGGGAAGCAGCTATTTCCCAGGGGGGAGAGCTACCATAGGAAACCGATCAAATTTGCCGTTCGTAAATTCCGGGAGTGGGTTATTGCCGTGAAATTGGAAAAGTCTTTTGCCAAAGAGGAAATAATAGCTCTGTATCTTAATAAATTTGATTTTTTAAATAACGGAGATGGAATTCTGACCGCCTCCAGGGTGTATTTCAATGCTACACCAAATGAACTGAAAATAGAAGAAGCAGCCATGTTGGCTGCTATGGCTAAAAACCCCTCAGCCTATAATCCCAGGCGATTTGAAGAAAGAGCCTTGTTCCGACGGAATCTTGTTATTAATAAAATGAAAAGTCTGGAGTATATCGAGCCTGAAGTGGCTGATTCTGTTTTATTGACAAATATTCTTCTGGATTTTCAAAAGGTCGACCATAAACTTGGTATGGCAACATACTACAGAGAAAGATTGAGAATTACGCTACAGGAACAAAAACCGAAAAATAATCCGGAAGATGCTGCCGAATGGGATGCTACTCCGATAAGAGGCTGGTTACATAAGAACTTTAAAAAGAATGGTGAAAAATACGACTTGTACAGGGACGGGTTAAAGATCTATTCTACTCTCGACTCTAGAATGCAAAAGTACGCTGAAGAGGCTGTTGTGGAGCATATTAGAGATGACTTACAGCCCTCTATTGAGAGAGAGTATAAAAACCGTCGTCGACCCCCATTTGATGATTCATTTACCAAGTCGGAAGTTGAAAATTTTGTTCGTTTAGCTCGCTTGTATAGCGAACGATACCGAGTACACCAACTGCAAAAGCTGTCAAATGATTCTATTCGGATTTTGTTTGACACTCCTGTTGGAATGAGAATATTCAGCTGGGAAGGGGAGGTTGATACCATCATGACCCCCAATGATTCGATACGATATTATAAACGCTTTCTCAGGGCTGCCCTCATGTCTGTTGATCCCCATAGTGGCCAGGTTAGAGCTTATGTGGGCGGTATTGATTATTCTCATTTTCAATATGATCAGGTGATGCAAGGCCGGCGCCAGGTAGGATCAATCTTCAAGCCTTTTGTTTACACCTTAGCTATGCAACATGGATATTCTCCCTGCTACGAGGTGCCGAATGTTCCCGTTCAGTTTAAATTTGTCAGTGCAACTACAGGAAATGATACAATTTATCAGCCCAAATTCTCACATGTTGAGGGCTACGACGGAAGAATGGTAACACTAAAAAAGGGACTGGCTAAATCAATGAACCAGATATCTGCCTGGGTAATCAAAAGATATAATCCACAGGCGGTGATTGATCTGGTAAGAAAGATGGGAGTTAAGTCTTCGATTGATCCTGTTTGGCCAATCTGCGTGGGTTCAGCTGAACTTCCGGTTTATGAGGTTGTTGGAGCCTTCACGACTTTTGCCAATAAAGGGATTTGGATTGAGCCTATGTTTGTTACAAGAATTGAGGATAAAGACGGAAATTTGATAAGTGCCTTTTTACCTAAAGAGGAGGAAGCCATATCTGAATTTGCAGCCTATAAAATGCTTAACTTAATGGAAGGAGTGACCCGTGGTGATGGGACTGGTATCCGCCTCCGGTTTAAGTATAATTTCGAAAATCCCATTGCAGGTAAAACTGGAACGACAAACGATAATGTGGACGGATGGTTTGTTGGAATAGTGCCTAATCTGGTTACCGGAACCTGGGCAGGAGGAGAAGATAATAGTATTCGTTTCAGAAATGATTTGCTGGGACAGGGGGCGAATATGGCTCTGCCTATGTGGGCACTGTACATGAAAAAAATATATGCCGACAGCACTCTGAGTATTTCTCAAGAGGAATTTGAACCCCCGCTTAATTTTAATATCGACCTGGATTGCGAAAGGGTTAATAAGAAAACCATTAATAAAAGGGTATTAGATGATTTTGATGAGGATTTTTAACAATCCCTTCTGTGTTTGACCACCTTCCTTCAATCAGGCCTGATTTCAATCAAAAAAGCTTTTTGTATAACTCACCAATGTGTTTCAATGGTACAATTTTGATATCATAGCGGGAAAGGTCGAACCCTTTCATATTTGCATAGGGTATCAAAATTTGCTTAAACCCCAGTCGTGCTGATTCAGCAACGCGAAGTTCAATTCTGTTAACCGGCCGGAATTCTCCTGACAGGCCAACTTCTCCGGTAAAACAGATGTTTTGTTCCACTGCCAGATCATTTTCAGAAGAAAGAATTGCACCCACTACAGCCATGTCGGTAGCAGGATCACTCACACGTATACCACCTACCATATTTAGGAAAACATCCTTAACTGCAAGTCGGAATCCGGCTCTTTTCTCCAGAACTGCAAGCAGCATTCCCAGCCTTCTGTTATCGAATCCTGTAGCTGATCGTTGTGGTGTTCCATAAGCAGCTGTGCTTACCAGAGCCTGGCTTTGAATCATTAATGGGCGGTGCCCTTCAATGATGGCAGCGACTGTATTTCCGCTAAGCTTCATTTCACGGTTTGCCAGCAGGAACTCTGAGGGATTGGGTACCACATGTAATCCCGATGAGCGCATCTCAAAAATGCCCATTTCATCAGTTGGGCCAAATCGGTTTTTGAGAACCCTTAGAATCCTGTAAAAATGGTTTTGGTCACCCTCGAATTGCAATACCGTATCTACCATGTGCTCAAGGACCTTGGGCCCTGCCAGATGACCATCCTTGTTTATGTGTCCAATAAGTAAAATCGGACAATTATTGGCTTTGGCATACTGGATAATCTGATTTGTGCATTCTCGTATCTGTGTAATGGAACCGGCTGAGGATTCGGCTTTTTCAGTAACAAGAGTCTGGATAGAATCCACTATGATCAACTCAGGTGCAAACTGATCAATATGGATCATGGTACTTTCCATAGAGGTTTCGCTGAGAAAAAATAATTGCTCATGGCCATCGCCAAGCCGCTGTGCCCTCATTTTCAATTGCTGCAAACTTTCTTCTCCGGAAATGTAGAGGGTTTTAACCTTACTCAACTGAAGACAAAGCTGTAAAACCAGCGTGGATTTGCCAATTCCCGGTTCACCACCTATAAGAACTGTTGATCCGGAAACCAGTCCCCCTCCTACCACACGATCGAACTCCTGGTTCCCGGTTTTCCTTCTCGATAGCTGTTGAATATCTATCTCACTGAGATTTTTTGGCTTCGATGGAGTGATTGATGAATTTGCTTTCTTCTGAGACGCAGAGTGAATAATTTCTTCAACAAAGGTATTCCACTCATTGCAAGCAGGGCATCGGCCAATCCATTTGGCGGATTGGGATCCGCAGGACTGACAAATGAAGATACTTTTTGACTTCAATTTATAAGATTATTTAATAAAGACGCAAGACGTAAGACAAAAGATGAAAGACCTAACCTGCAACCTGTACCCTGTAACTTGCAACCTGTAACCCGCAACCTGCAACCTGCAACCCGCAACCCGCAACCCGCAACCTACTTAACTATCCTATTAGTTTCTGTATCCGGAAATACCAGGCTAGGACTGTGATTTTTTGCCTCTTCCAAATTCATAGAGGCGTAGGATATGATAATTACCACGTCGCCGACCTGTACTTTCCTGGCTGCCGGACCATTTAAACAAACCTGACCTGAAGCTCGTTCGCCCTTAATAACATAGGTTTCCAATCGCTCACCATTGTTAATGTTTACAACTTGAACCTTTTCATTTTCAATGATATTGGCAGCATCCATCAAGTCTTCATCAATGGTAATACTACCTACGTACTGCAGGTTGGCCGCAGTAACTTTAACCTTATGGATCTTTGATTTACAAACTTCGATTAACATGATTTCCTCCTGCTATCCGATGCAAAGATACAGATTTCCCAAATCACAATACAAAAACAATGCGGATATCAAACAGTTCATTGTGAAAAGGGATATATTTTAATATTATCAATTAAGCGTATTTTGTCTGCTCTCACTGCCAGGAAGCAACGAATAGAGTCGGCTTCATTCCAACTATTTATTGACTGTAAAGTTGCTTCGTTCACAAAATCGACATATTCAACATCGAATTCCGGTTCGGCATTAATCATGCGGCTAATTATTTTGCAGGTTTCTTGTACCGTATGATTAGCTGATAAACTTTGTGCATCTGACAAAGATTTAAACAAAATACCGGCGTTTTTTCGTTGAGATGAACTTAAAAGTTGATTGCGGGAACTCATTGCCAGGCCATCCTTCTCCCGAATTATAGGGCAACTGATAATGTGGATTTGAAGATTCTCCAACTCCACCATTTTTCGTATGATAGCAATTTGCTGAAAATCTTTTTCTCCGAAATAAGCCCTGTCTGGCTGGATAATTCGGAATAAGCGATTAACTACAATTCCTACACCATTGAAATGTCCCTGACGAGATGATCCTTCCATTACCTCCCCCAGAGCACCAAAATCATATTTCTTATCCACAGGTTTTGGGTACATTTCTTCAACTGTGGGAACAAAAATAAAATCCTCGCTGGACAAAAGGTTCTCTAAAAGACTAAGGTCTTTTTCAGTATTCCTGGGATATCCTTTAAGATCCTTTGCTTCATTAAACTGGATGGGATTAACAAAGATACTCACTGCCACAATATCATTTTCTTCCCGGGCTTGTTTAACCAGCGAGAGATGCCCCGAATGTAAAGCTCCCATGGTAGGAACAAATCCAATACTTTTATTGTTGTAGGCTAAAGCTGCGAGGTACTTATGCGTTTCAGAAATGGTATTAAAAACTATCATCCTAATCTGCCCAAAAACGGGCACGAAGATATACAGAATTGTGCTTAATACCCCTTTCTTACTGGTAATATGTTGAAAATTAGCTCAAAATTTACTAATTTTGCAGTCTAAAAGTAAGCCCACAATAATGAAGAAGCAAAGAATTTTGTACGTTTCGCAGGAAATTACCCCTTATTTACCAGAGAGCGAGATGTCCCTTATTGGTCGATTCTTGCCACAGGGAATTCAGGAGCGAGGTAGAGAAATCCGAACTTTCATGCCCAAATATGGAAGTATTAATGAACGGAGAAATCAGCTGCATGAAGTTATTAGATTATCGGGGATGAACCTGATTATCAAGGATACAGATCATCCATTGATTATCAAGGTTGCCTCAATTCAGGCCGCCAGAATGCAGGTTTATTTCATTGATAACGAAGATTTTTTCGAGCGAAAAGCCGTGCTTACTGATGCTAAGGGCAAGGAGTTCAAGGATAATGATGAGCGGACGATATTCTTTGCCAGAGGGGTTCTTGAAACGGTTAAGAAACTCCGATGGGCACCTGATCTTGTTCATTGTCATGGATGGTTTACTTCAGTAATACCATTATACCTGAAGAGAGCTTTTATCGAAGATCCCTTATTTTACAAAACAAAAGTAATTTATTCTGTTTATGGTAATGCCTTCAAGAAAAGCCTTAACTCTGATTTTCAAAATAAAATTCAGATGGAAGGTATCAGTTTGGAGGATGTGGCCGTTATACAAAAACCAAATTTCATTCAATTGAATAAAATGGCGATTGATCATAGCGATGGCATAATTATTGCGAGTGAGGATGCTTCACAGGAAGTGGTTGATTATGTTGAAGCTTCTGGAAAGCCGGTTTTAAACTTGAAGGGTCAAGAGGAATACGTTGAGGCATATTCTGATTTCTATGATCAGATTTTAGAGAGTTAATATTCATTAGACACAGTCAATAGTTTTAATAAAATAGCAAATGCAGGGTACTATTCAGTATAGGCTCCTCTCAAAGGGGCTTCTTTTTTTTCTGCTTATTGGAATCTGGTCATGTGAAAACAGTGACAAGATTGGTCTTGAAATCACACCTCCTGGTGAGCGGTTTACATATCACATTGATTCATCTACTGTGGTTAAGGTTAGCACCCTTCGACAGGATTCTCTGACTTCTGAGAAACGAACAAAAAGCCTTCTGGGGTCAATGGCTGATCCAGTATTTGGGAAATCCCGGGCCGGTATATTAACACAGTTAAGGCTTTCTTCCAATGATGTTGATTTTGGGGATAATGTTCAGTTGGATTCTGCAATTCTATTATTGAAATACCAGAGTGCTTTTGGTGATACCACTCAGATACAGCATATCCGGGTGCATGAACTTCAAGAAGATTTGTTCTTTGATTCGACTTATTATTCCAATTTGGACATAAGTAATTACTATAGCGGGACTGATCCTGTAGCTGAATTTGATTATGCTCCTAAACCAGGGCAGGATAGTCTACTCATTCGGATCGACAAGCAGCTTGGTGAAAAGATCTTATTTTCTGATGAGTCACATCTTGTTGATAATACAGCTTTTCTTGAACATTTTAAAGGATTATATCTGGAAGCAGATCCTGTGGATCAGGGTGGGTCTATTGTATATTTCGACTTTGCCGGCGGGGATTCCAGGATGATTTTGTATTATAAAAATTCTGTTGAAGATTCACTGAAGTATGAGGTTGTTATCAACTCAAACTGCACCTGGGTAAATATTTTTGAGCACGATTATGTAGGTTCAGAAGTTGAAGCCTTTATTAATGATACAGCAATCGATGTTGGCAAAGTTTACCTCCAATCAATGGCCGGACTAAGGGCTTTCACACGTTTTGAGTTTAGCGACAGCCTCCTGCAATATGGAAGAGATGGGATTTCTATTAATAAAGCAGAACTGATAATTCCTATTGCTCAGGAGTATGTTGTTGAAGGTAAACCTGTTCCTGCCTTTGTTCAGATTTTTAATGCTCTGGAAGACGGCACCAATGACTTTATTGGCGATATTTTTTTAGGGGAGGAATACTACGGTGGTTTCTATGATGAAAATACAGGTGAATACACCTTTAATCTTGCCAAATATATTCAGGATTTAATGGAACCGGATGAAGAGTACCGATTGAAAAATACAGGTTTATTTCTTGTGGTTAAGGACTCCCGGATTTCTGCTAATCAACTAGTGATCAATAATGATCTGTCAGGCAAAAAAATGAGTTTAGTTATAACTTACACTGTGATCAATTGATATAACTTCTCTCTTGCTGAATTTTTTTCGGGGCAGGATATTACCTCTTTTCATACTGTTGTTCGTAATATTTCTCATAATCCCCTGAGATGATTCGATTCATCCAATCCTCATTAGCAAGGTACCAGTCGACAGTTTTTTCCAAACCTTCTTCAAATTGAAGGCTTGGCACCCAAGCGAGTTCAGCTTCAATTTTTGATGCATCAATAGCATAGCGCATATCATGACCGGCTCTGTCCTTTACGAAGGTGATAAGTTTTGCAGAAGTACCTGCTTTCCTATCCAATTTCCGATCCATTACCTCACATAGTTTTCGGATCAGGCTGATATTAGTCCACTCATTATGTCCACCAATATTGTAGGTTTCAAAATCCCTGCCTTTGTGATATACCAGATCTATAGCCCGAGCATGGTCCTCTACATATAGCCAGTCGCGAATGTTTTCTCCTTTGCCATATACCGGTATGGCTTTGAGGTTTTTAATATTATTTATGGCAAGTGGCAGTAATTTTTCAGGAAATTGGTTGGGTCCGTAATTATTAGAGCAATTTGTAATGATTACCGGAAGTCCATAAGTATGTCCATATGCCCTGACCAAGTGATCAGAACTGGCCTTTGATCCGGAATACGGACTCTTTGGATCGTAAGGTGATGTTTCATAGAAAAACCCTTCTTTACCCAATGAACCATATACTTCATCTGTAGAAATATGAAAAAATCGTTTTCCGGAAAATGAATCCTTCCAGTGATTTTTTGCCGAATTCAGAAGATTTACTGTTCCAATTATGTTTGTAGTAATAAAAGCCATAGGATCTGAAATCGATCGGTCAACATGACTTTCAGCAGCCAGATGTATTACCCCGTCGAAGTTGTGCCTGACAAAGAGTTCATCCACAAGAACTGAATCCCTGATGTCACCCTTTTCAAATACATAATTAGGAGCCTGATCAAGGTCCTTCAGGTTTTCTAAATTGCCGGCATAGGTAAGAGCATCAAGGTTCACAATATTATATTCTGGATATTTATTTACGAAAAGCCTGACAACATGCGATCCAATAAATCCTGCACCTCCTGTGACTAAAAGGGTCTTTTTCATTCTTATCAAAATTTAATGGTTATTTAATTCCTCGAAGGTTTTTCTCCCAATTCCAGGCAGAAGACAATGTTTCTTCAAGAGTGCGGGTGGCTTTCCATCCCAGTTCTTCATTGGCAAACCGGGTATCTGCCCATACTTTCTCAATATCCCCCTCCCGACGATCAACGATTTTATAATTAATACTAATTCCTGTGACTTTGTGAAAGGTCCGGATCATTTCTAAAACGGATGTCCCTGTGCCGGTTCCAAGATTGAAAAATTCATAATTAGAGCGATTTTCTTTATTCAGGAGTCTGGAAATGGCAACTACGTGTGCTCTGGCAAGGTCGTTGACATTAATATAATCTCTGATAGCTGAGCCATCGGGGGTATTATAATCGCTGCCGTATACCTTCAGGCTTTGATGTATTCCTGCAGCGGTTTGAGTAATAAAAGGCACCAGGTTGTTGGGAACCCCCATAGGTAGTTCTCCAATATGCCCCGTTGGGTGAGCGCCAATGGGATTGAAGTATCTGAGGGCGATGCTCTTAAGCTTGGGCAGAGCCCTCATACTATCACAAATGATTTCTTCACAGATTTGTTTAGTATTTCCATAAGGAGATTCAGCAGGAAGTGTTGGAGCACTTTCGGTTACCGGCAGTTCCCTGGGCTGACCATACACTGTACAGCTAGATGAAAACACCAGATTATCAACATTATGCCGATCCATAAAATGAATCAGGTTGATCAGAGAGGAGAGATTGTTGTGATAATACTTGAGCGGTTTTTCAACCGATTCTCCAACGGCCTTGTGGGCTGCAAAATGTATGATGGCTTTAAGCTGAGGATATTTAATGAAAAATTGACTTACCCTGTCTTTATCACAAAGGTCGAATTTTTCAAATGCAGGTCGAATGCCTGTTATTTTTTCAATTCCATCCAGTGTTTCAAGAGTGGAATTGTCAAGATTATCAACGATAACAACATCATATCCTCCCTCAATGAGCTCAACAGCAGTATGAGATCCGATATAACCAGTTCCCCCGGTTACCAATACTAGGTCTTTCATGTATTTATTTTTTTTACTTCCCCCAAATTTATAGAGTATTTTTCATTGCTTTCAGGACAGCTTGCAATTCCGTCAGAATCAAAGTGAAGCCGGTGTCCGTATTCACTCATCCAGCCTGCATGGCGAGCAGGATTTCCAACAACCAGAGCATATTTCGGAACTTCCCTGGTAACTACTGCTCCAGCTCCAATAAATGCAAAAGCACCAATTTTGTTTCCGCAAATAATGGTAGCGTTGGCTCCAATACTTACTCCTCGTCCAACATGAGTTGAAACATATTGATCACGCCGTATGATACTGCTTCGTGGATTAACAACATTGGTAAAAACCATGGAAGGTCCGAGAAAAACATCATCTTCACATATTACCCCGGAATAGATTGATACATTGTTTTGCACTTTCACATTATTTCCCAGGACAACCTGTGGTGAAACAACTACATTTTGTCCAATACTGCAGTTGTCGCCGATTTTGCAATTTGGCATAATATGGGAAAAGTGCCATATTTTGGTTCCCTTACCAATTATGGAACCCTTATCTATTACTGCCGTTTCGTGGGCGAAATAATCCTTTTCCATGATTTAAAGATTGGATAACAGACTCTTAACAATAAATTCCTGTTGTTCTATCTGCAATTCAGTATGCATAGGTAAAGATAATACTTCATTGCAAAGCTGTTCAGTTACAGGAAAATCTCCTTTCTGATACCCGGCATAATGAAATGCTTTTTGGAGGCTCAGGGGCACAGGATAATAAACCATACTAGGAATGCCTAGTTTGGCTAGTGCCGCTTTTAGTTGATCCCTTTTGCCGTTTAGAACTCTAAGAGTATATTGATGATAAATATGGGTTCCAGTACCAGTTTGTCTGGGTATGAGTATCCCCGGATGATTCTTAAGATGTTCGTCGTAAAAGGCAGCTGCTGTTTGTCGCGATGAATTATAAACATCCAGCATTTTTAATTTAACCCTGAGTATAGCTGCCTGAATGGTATCAAGCCGGGAATTTATCCCAATCAGATCATGGTAATACTTGATTTTTGATCCATGATTGACGATCATTTGCATTTTTTGGGCCAGTTTTTCGTCCCGGGTGAAAAGTGCTCCACCATCACCAAAACAACCAAGATTTTTCGACGGGAAAAAGGATGCTGTACCAATTTCTCCAATTGTTCCTGCCCTGCTTGATTGTCCATTTGGAAATTTGTAATGCGCCCCCAGTGCTTGAGCTGTATCCTCAATTATCGCAATGTTATGTTCCTTACCAATCTTTATTATTTCTTCCATCTGAGCAGCTTGTCCGAATAAATGAACAGGAACAATGGCTTTTGTTCTCGGACTGATTGCTTTCCTAAGCTTATCAGGATCAATATTAAAAGTGTGGGGATTAACATCAACCAATATAGGTTTCAAACCCAGCAGGCCAATTACCTCAACAGTAGCAATAAAAGTAAAGTTAGATGTAATCACTTCATCACCTGGCTTCAGATCCAGAGCCATCATGGCCACTTGCAAAGCATCTGTTCCGTTCGCACATGTCACTACATATGGAACATCAAGGTAAATTGATAATTCATCGCGGAACCGGCCAACCGCCGGGCCATTAATAAAAGCCCCCTGCTCAATTGTTTCCCGAATTGCGGTATCAATTTCAAGCCTGATTTCCTTGTATTGATTGACCAGGTCAACCATATAGATTTTATTCATGTTGCGATGCCTGTTTTATTTGGCTAATAGGTGTTCAAATATAGTATTTATCAAGCGTTTTTTTCTCCTTCAATGCTACTTGTCTGTTGTGTTTTCCTAATGAATAAACTGTTCCAATATTTGGAATATTATCAGCGAGTGTGTAATTTTGTTTTTGCGAAAAAGGATTGATAGTCAAAAGATTGATAGAGTATTGATCCACAAAAGATTAGTGGAGTTGATTTGTTGATAAGCTAGTAATGGATATAGAAAAAAGAATATTAGAGCTTCTTTATTTCAAAGATTGTGTGATCATTCCCGGATTAGGCGGTTTTGTTTCACAATACGTGTCAGCAAAAGTGAGGGAGGAAACACAAACTTTTATTCCGCCTACAAAAGAAATTGGCTTCAACAGGGAACTGGTTTATGATGATGGCATATTATCCAATTACCTTGCAGAATGTGAAAGTATTTCAATAAGTGCTGCCAGGATTCTGATTGATGAATTTGTTGACCTCCTAAAGAAAAAGCTTGCACTTGGTGAAGCTATGAATTTGACTTCCATTGGGAGTTTCAGCTATGCCAGAACAGGTGAGCTGGTTTTTGCAGTCAGTAGGGAGATGAATTTCCTGACAGATTCTTTTGGTTTTAGCTCATTTCATTTTACACGTACAAAATCAGAAAAGGAGCACCCTTTATTGCGTTCTGCAATATTCAGACCAGGAGAAAAGGGAAGGATAATACCTCTCCCCGGAACACAGAGCAAACCGGTGCATGAAAAAACTTTTCGGAGATTGGCCATAGCAATTCCTTTGCTGGTAGCGATTTCCCTTTTGCCACTTAATTCCAGGAATGGACTCAGACATGGACAACAGGCAACTCTTTTCCCATTGCCTTCTTTGTCTGTTGTTGACGGATCTATTATTTCCGCTCCATCAGAGCTTTCTGAAATTCGGGTTCAAGCCACAACAGATCAAGCGGAAATTACTGTGGATCAAGAAAATGAGAATTCAGATCCTGCACAAACAGAGTTCAAGCAAAAATCATTTGCCATTATTGCTGGAAGTTTTAGTTCAGAAAAAAATGCAAAATCGCTACAGCAAGAATTACTGGATAAGAATTTTCACCCTGAAATATGGCAAGCAAAAAATGGCTTTTTCAGGGTTGTAATACAAGCCCATGGAAATATGTCAGAGGCCCAGGAAGCTGTTGGCAAACTAAGGGATGAGCTTAGCGATATCGATTTCTGGATTTTACAATAATTATTTTACTTCTGCTCCATTGATCATATCCTCCTCCGGGGTAACAAATACTAGTTTCCCTGTTGCATCTTCAGCCAGGAGTACCATACCCTGGCTCTCTACTCCCCTGATTTTTCGTGATTCAAGATTTGCCAGTAAGCTGATCTTTTTGCCTGGAAGGGTAGAAGGATCAAAATGTTCGGCTATTCCTGATACAACTGTACGAATATCAATGCCGGTATCCAGCTTAAGTTTGACCAGTTTTTTTGTTTTTGGAATTTTCTCAGCCTCCAGGATAGTAGCTATACGAATATCCAACTTCGTGAAATCGTCATAACTAACCGCAGGTTTGGCAGGTGATAATTCAGCATCTTTAGCCATATTAGCTTTTTTTGTAGCTAAAAGTTTATTGATCTGGAACTCTACCTCCTTGTCTTCAATTTTATCAAATAATAAAGATGGCTTATTTATCAGATGTCCTGTGGGTACTAAACTAATATTACCTATAGCTCCCCAGGTTTGAGCTTTAATATTCAGAAATCCTCTTATTGTTTCCATGCTATGAGGAAGGAAAGGTTCCAGCAGGATAGAAAGGTTTGCCGTAATCTGGAGGCTGACATTTAAAATTGTTCTAACCCGAGCCTCATCTTCTTTGAAAAGCTTCCATGGCTCGGTTTCAGCTAAATACTTGTTGCCAAGTCTTGCAAGTCCCATAGCCTCCACAAGCGCCTCCCTGATTCTAAAGGCCTCCATACTTTTTTCAACCCTCTTTTTGATCTCTTCAATCTGGGCCAGCACATCCTTATCTTCTTCGCTTAATAAAATGGCTTCAGGGCAAATTCCCTGAAAATATTTGTGCGTAAGGACAAGTGTTCTGTTTACAAAATTTCCCAGAACAGCTACCAATTCATTATTATTGCGTTTTTGAAAATCCTTCCAGGTAAAATCATTGTCCTTTGCTTCAGGTGCATTGGCAGTAAGCACGTATCTGAGTACATCTTCCTTTCCAGGGAATTCTTCCAGGTATTCATGCAGCCAAACAGCCCAGTTTCTTGAAGTAGAAATTTTATCATTTTCTAAGTTCAGAAACTCATTAGCCGGAACATTGTCGGGAAGGATGTATTCACCATGGGCTTTAAGCATTACTGGAAACATAATACAGTGAAAAACGATATTATCTTTTCCAATAAAATGAACCATTCGTGAATCCTCAGATTTCCAGTATTTTTCCCAGTCGGGGGTTAATTCTTTAGTTGCTGAGATATATCCGATGGGAGCATCAAACCATACATACAGGACTTTTCAATCTGCATTTTCTACAGTAACAGGAACTCCCCAATCAAGATCACGGCTGACTGCCCGGGGTTGAAGTCCGAGGTCAAGCCAGGACTTACATTGGCCATACACATTTGCTCGCCATTCTCCATGTTCTTCCAGGATCCATTTCCTTAGCCAGGGCTCGTATTTATCGAGAGGAAGAAACCAATGGGTCGTTTCCTTTAATACTGGCGGGTTCCCACTAAGAGTTGACTTAGGGTTAATTAAGTCATTGGCATTCAAAGAGGTACCACACGCTTCGCATTGATCTCCATAAGCTTTTTCATTAGAGCAATGAGGGCAGGTTCCTGTAATATATCGATCTGCCAAAAACTGCTTTGCCTCTTCATCGAAGTATTGATGATTGCTTTGTTCGATGAAATCTCCCTGATCGTAAAGCTTCCGGAAAAAATCTGAAGCAGTTTCGTGATGAATAGGAGCGGATGTGCGGTGGTAAATGTCGAATGAAATACCAAAATTGGCAAAAGACTCTTTATTGATACCATGGAACTTATCAACCACATCCTGAGGTGAAATATTTTCCTGTCTGGCTTTCAGGGTGATAGGCACACCATGTTCATCAGATCCACAAATAAAAAGCACATCTTTTCCATTTTGACGCAGGTATCTCGTATATATATCTGCAGGCACGTAAACACCAGCTAAATGTCCGATATGAACAGGACCGTTGGCATAAGGAAGTGCTGCTGTAACTAAATGTCTTTTGTAATTTTTCATTGGATAATTCGCTTGTTCAATTAATTTTAGCTTTGCAAAATTACGAAAGATAGCGAGAATGAGAAGGAGGTATTTTTCCACCAGCCCGATTCGTTCTTCCTTTTGAAATTGAAGGAGCATTGGAATGGATCAGCAGCAAGGGTTTTATTCCTGTTCTTGTCAAGCTGGGGATATAGATAATTGTTATCAATAGAAAACCCTGAGGTTTATGGATCACATGGAAATAGCCAGGAAGGGCGAAATTGCAGCGGAAGAATTGTTAATAGATTCAGGATTTCAGATCCTCGAAAGAAACTGGTACCACAAACATAAAGAGTTAGATATTATCGCTATTGATGGTAGTGAATTAGTAATTATTGAAGTTAAGTCCCGCAAGGCTCCTGCACTGGATAATCCGGCTATGTCCATCGACCGTAAAAAGCAAAGAAATCTGGTTTTTGCTGCTAATGCTTATGTCAGGATGAACAAAATTTCCAGTGAAATTCGCTTTGATGTGATGTGGGTGATTTATCACGGAAGCCAGGTAGAGATAGAGCATATTCGGAATGCTTTTGTGCCAGGGCTTTAATTGACCGGTCTTTTGAGCAGCCCTGAAAATTGTTTAGATTCAAAGATTATATGGATATAGAAGATCTAAAATCATTTTGCCCTGATAAAAATGGCGTTTCAGAAGGACCTCCTTTTGCCGGTCTTCATACAGAAGAGCAGTTTAATCAATCAGCCCTTCAGTGTTTCAGGTTTCAGGCTGAGCACAATCCTGTTTATAGCTTATATCTGGAATCATTAGCTTTTGACACTCAAAGCGTTGAAGTTTTTACCGACATACCTTTTTTACCGATTGAGTTTTTCAAAACCCACAGGGTTTATGCTGGAGATGAGTCTGAGGAAATCAGATTTCTGTCCAGCGGTACAACGGGCATGCAGCCAAGCATCCATTATATCGCCAGTCTTGCCTGGTATATAAAGAGTTTTTCTCGGGGCTTTAATATTTTCTACGGTCCACCTGAAGATTATTGTTTTCTGGCTCTTCTGCCCTCTTATCTCGAAAGGAAGCATTCTTCACTGGTGTATATGTTGGATCATCTGATCAAAAAGAGCAGGTTTTCCGAGAGTGGGTTTTATTTGAGTGATTTAGAGGGGCTTAGAGAGAAGCTTGAAGATCTGGAGGCTAGTGGAACCAAAACTATTCTTCTGGGTGTTAGCTATGCATTATTAGATTTGGCTGCTAATTATCCGGTACATCTGAAGAATACTATTGTTATTGAAACCGGAGGCATGAAAGGCAGGCGGGAGGAATTATCCAGGCACGAACTTCACCGCAGGCTGTCTGAGGGTTTTATCTTAGAAAACATTCATTCTGAATATGGAATGACTGAGCTTTTATCTCAGGCATATTCCAGTGAAAAAGGGCTGTTTAAAACACCACCATGGATGAAGATCAGGATTCGTGATCCCTATGATCCTTTTAGTTATTTAGAGGATGGCCGCAGCGGCGGAATCAACATAATTGATCTGGCAAATTGGTATTCATGCTCATTTATTGAAACACAAGATCTTGGTCGCCTTCATCCCGACCAAAGTTTTGAAATCCTTGGTCGGTTTGATAACAGCGATATTCGGGGCTGCAACCTATTGGTTCAATAGATGCAATAACTTATTATCCCCGGATTGCCTTGATTCCCGGGAGTTCTTTCCCTTCAATGTATTCCAATAAGGCCCCGCCTCCTGTTGAAACGTAGGAGACTTTATCACTCATGTTAAATTGGTTAATCGCCGCAACAGAGTCGCCTCCACCAACCAAACTGAATGCTCCTTTTTCAGTGGCCCGGACAATTGCTTTGGCTATTTCAACTGTACCCTTCTGGAAATTTTGCATTTCGAAAACTCCCATTGGCCCGTTCCAAAGTATGGTTTTTGACCCTTCAATCAATTCTGAGAATTTCAGGATAGATTTTTCCCCGATATCCAATCCCATATACCCTTCGGGAATAGAGTTGATGTCCGAGCTATTTGTTTGAGCTTTGTTATCAAACTTGTCAGCATTCAGGCTGTCGACAGGAAGCACCAGGTTGACCCCTTTTTGGGCTGCTTTCCCGATGACTTGTTTTGCTGTATCCAGCAATTCTTCTTCAACAAGAGAATTTCCAATATTACCACCAAGAGCTTTGATGAAAGTAAAAGTCATTCCTCCACCAATAATCAGGTTATCAACCTTATCCAGCATATTTTCTATAATAGTAATTTTTGTGGAGATTTTAGCACCCCCAAGAATTGCCGTAAAAGGTTTGCTAGATTTACTGATAACACCATCAATGCTTTTTAGCTCATTGTCAATTACATAACCAAATAATTTTTCCTCCGGGAAAAATTTGGCGATGATGGTTGTAGAGGCGTGGGCCCGGTGGGCGGTGCCAAATGCATCATTAACATATACATCGGCAAGATTGGCTAGTTTTTTAGCAAAATCTTCATTCCCCTTAGTCTCTTCCTTATAGAAACGCAGGTTTTCCAAAAGCAATATCTCACCTGGTTTCAAGGATGATGCCAGTTCTACAGCTTCTTGTCCTACACAATCCCCGGCAAACTTAATTTCAGTTGCTAGTTTTAATGACAGATCGGATATAAGGTGTTTTAGGCTGAACTTATCTTCTGGTCCTTCTTTTGGTCGGCCTAAATGAGACATCAGGATAACAGAGCCACCATCAGAAATGATCTTTTTAATTGTGGGAATGGCTGCCCGGATACGAGTATCATCAGTAATTTCAAAATTGGCATTAAGGGGAACATTAAAGTCAACCCTAATTATGGCCTTTTTGCCTGAAAAATTATATTTATCTATTGTTTTCATGATAATAACTTTTTTAATTCTTCGCCAAAGATAAAAAATGAAGGATGATTTTAAAATGAGTTTTCATATGTGTAATTTTGGGCGATAAATTCAGAAAATCAAGTATGCATGAGTAATTCAGAATATGCTATTTAAATCGGTAATAGGACAGGAAGGAGTGAGGGATCAGTTGATCCATGCAGCTCGTGAAAACCGTGTAAGCCATGCATTACTTTTTCATGGACCTCCCGGTAGTGGGAAATTTCCCCTGGCTCTTGCTTTTGCTCAATACCTGAATTGCTCCGACCGTGGTTTGGAGGATTCATGCGGAGTTTGTCCTTCATGCAGCAAGGCGGAAAGATTTATTCATCCCGACATACACTTTGTTTTTCCTGTAGTTACCGGATCAAAGCCCAAACCAGAACCGGAGAGCGACCTCCATATAGATAAATGGAGGCTGTATTTGGAAGCTAAGCCATATCCCGATTTACAAAGCTGGTTGAGCTTCTTGAAGGCAGAAAATAAGCAGGCACAAATATTTAAGAAGGAAGCAGAGTCTATTTTACATAAACTCCATCTAAAAGCTTATGAATCAGATTATAAAGTTGTGCTTATCTGGCTTCCTGAAAAAATGAATCATACAGCAGCAAATAAGCTTCTTAAAATTATTGAAGAGCCACCGGATAAAACTATATTTCTTATGGTTGCTCAATCAACAGATGAAATAATACCTACGATCCTGTCCCGGTGCCAATTAGTTAAGGTAAATAAAATTCCGGATGGAGTCCTGGCTACTGGTTTGAGTGAAAGATTTCCTGAGCAGGAACAGATTATTAAGGGGATTATCCGTCAGGCTGATGGAGATTATCTGGCTGCTATGAATTTGATCGAATCGGATGAGCAAAATAAAATCTATTATGAGCATTTTGTACAATGGATGCGGCTTGCTTATGGTTTTAAAATTCTGGAGTTATTGGAGTGGATACCAACGATGACTACTTTGGGCAGGGAAAAGCAGAAAGAATTTTTCATTTTTTGCCTACGGATGATAAGGGGTAATTTTCATATGAACAGGGAGGTAAGGTCAATTATCCGTTTGAATCCAGAGGAACAGCAGTTTGCAGAGCGTTTTCATAAATATATACATCCAGGGAATATTGAAGATCTGCATAACTTATTTTCCGAGGCTGTCAGACATATAAGTATGAATGCAAACCCCAGAATACTCTTTATTGATATGAGTACATCGATCCACCTGCTCTTGCAAAAACAATCATTACAATAGTATTTTCAAATGGTTTCGATCATATCACGCCGATTAACTATATTTACCTCCGATTTTTGACAATACTTCCCACATTGAGCAGACAGATATGAAGGGGCTGAACAAAATGATGGGGATCAATATATATATTTATGGAAGTACCAATTAAAGCTGGTTTATACCGGGGTTGTCCCCGTCTCGATACTGAAACTGACCAAAATAATTGTCCCGATGCGGCAAGCTGTGTCAAGCTGAATGTTACGGATTGGCTTGCCGACATTCCAAAAACCCTTGAGACAGATGACATAGTTGAGGTTCGTTTTAAGAACACTCGCAAAGATTTTTATAAAATTTCTGGGGGCTTAAACCTCAAGGTAGGTGATCTGGTTGCTGTAGAGGCATCTCCTGGTCACGATATTGGGATGGTTTCCCTGACGGGTCCGCTAGTTTACAATCAGATTGTAAGGAATCGCCTTCGTCCCAGGGATATTGAATATCGACAGGTTTACAGAAAGGCTAAATCTGCAGATGTGGAAAAGTGGAAAGAAGCCATAGCCCTGGAACATGAAACCATGATTCGATCAAGACAGATTGCAGTGGATCTGGATCTGGATATGAAGATTGGAGACGTTGAATATCAGGGAGATAAAACAAAGGCTATATTTTATTACATTGCTGATGAACGGGTAGATTTCAGGAGCCTAATAAAAGTTCTGGCTGAAAATTTCAGGATTAGAATTGAAATGCGTCAGATTGGTGCAAGGCAGGAAGCTGGGCGTATTGGTGGGATTGGATCCTGCGGTAGAGAATTATGCTGTTCAACCTGGATAAGGAATTTTGTTTCTGTTACTACTACTGTTGCACGGAATCAGGAACTGTCGCTAAATCCGCAGAAGCTGGCCGGGCAATGTGGAAAGTTGAAATGCTGCCTGAACTTTGAAGTGGAAACTTACCTTGATGTACGTAAAAACATGCCCTCTCAGGATATCGAACTTGAAACCAAAGAAGGTCGTGCCTATCATCAGAAAACCGATATTTTTAAGGGGATTATGTGGTATTCTTTTAGTCCCAATTCTTCCAATAATATGGTGCCGGTTAAGGTAGAAAGAGTTAATGAAATTATAGATCTAAACAAAAGAGGAACTATTGTTGATCAACTGAATGGTTCTGAAAATGAAGTTGTTGAAAAAGAAGTGGGTTATCAAAATTCTGTGGGACAGGAAAGCCTTTCAAGGTTTGATAATCAAAGAAAAAAGAAAAAAGGGCCCTACTCTAAAAAGAAAGGCCGTAAAGACAAGCAAAAAAAATAAATATGAAAATCCGGACATCAGTTATTCTTCTGGTGATCGTAGCCATGCTCCTTACAGCCTGCCATCCCAGGATATTATTTGAGGAGACGATCTCTCTTCCCTTGCATTCCTGGAACCAGGATGACTTTTTGGCATATACCATTTCGGTTGAAGATACGGTTGACCAATACCAGATATCCCTGATCATCAGAAATGATGGACGCTATGAATATTCCAACCTGTTTCTGTTTATCAATACTACCTCTCCCGGTGGAGAAGGGATTCGTGATACCGTTGAAATTCGATTGGCTGACGAAAAAGGAAATTGGTATGGTAAGGGGATCGGAGGAAAGTATACTCTGCAGGTTCCATTTAAGAAAGGGGTAAGGTTTCCGCAAGAAGGAAATTATACTATTGAGATTGAACAAGGCATGCGGACGGTGGATTTGGAATTTATTACCGATGTTGGATTACGTGTCACCAAGTTGAAATAGTTGTGGGTCAACGTAATAAACTGAATCGATTTGCGCAGATCAAAAGCTTCACAAATGTTTTTGAGCTGGATGGGAAAGAACTCCTCGATAAGGATTTTAGGCTAAAGGGAAAATGGAATCGGGATTTTTTTAATAATGATTATCCAATTACGCTAGAGTTGGGTTGTGGGAAAGGTGAATACACTGTTGGCCTGGCTCGCAGATATTCGGAGAAAAACTTTATCGGAATCGATATTAAAGGGGAGAGAATGTGGAAAGGGGCAAAATATGCTCTGGAAAATCAACTTTCTAATGTAGTATTTGTCCGAATGCGAATAGAATTTATCGAAAGACTTTTTGGCCTGAGAGAAATACAAGAGATTTGGGTCACCTTTCCAGATCCTTATCCTAAAAAACCAAGTAATCGTTTGTTGTCCAGTAAGTTTCTTAATCGATATAAGAATATTATGATTCCTGACGGGCTGATACATTTGAAAACAGATAGTCAGCACTTACATGGATACACCTGTGCTATTCTGAAGAAAAATGGAATAATTCCTGAAATAGCTACAAGAGACCTTTATTCTGCCAGTCAGAAACATGATGAGATAATGACCTTGAAAACTCATTATGAAAAAATATTTCTTGCAGAGAATAAGCCAATTACATACCTGAGATTCTTGCTAGGCGGGGTCGATAGCTTTATAGAAACTACTAAGCCCTGGGCTGATTATGTCTGAGGATATTGGATTTTTTGAAAAAGTTTATCAAGTGGTTCGCTTGATCCCAAGGGGCCGGGTTACAAGCTATGGTGCCATTGCAAGGAGTATTGGATCACCGGGTGCCGGAAGGATGGTCGGCTGGGCATTAAATAAGTCATTTTCCGATAAGGGATTCATTCCTGCTCATCGGGTTGTAAACCGAAATGGCAGATTAACTGGAAAAATCCATTTTGGAGGTAAAGAAATTATGAGGGAATTGTTGATTTCTGAAGGTATCCGGATAGTGGATGACCAGGTTGTTGATTTTTCAAGTCTATTCTGGGATCCACTGAAGAATATTGAAGAATTTCCCATATAGACTTCCATGATTTTTTTATCTTTGCATCCTTAATTTAAATTAAATAAAAATAAGGATTGTTATGCCAATTTCAAAAGATAATGTTTTAGATGCTTTGGGGCATGTAATTCACCCTGAGCATGAGAATGATATAGTAAGTCTGGGAATGGTTAAGGATTTGGTAATCGATGGCAAGAAGGTGAAGTTTGCTTTAAAATTTAAAAAGTCTAATGATCCCTTTGCTGCTACCTTACGTAGAGCATGTGTAAGTGCATTGAAAACCAATGTTGATAAGGATATCGAAATTGAAGGTAATATTAATATCAAGGAAGAGAAGCCTCCTGTTCCCGAAAAGCCATTATCCAGGGTTAGTAATATAATTGCTGTAGCCTCAGGAAAAGGAGGGGTGGGGAAATCAACCGTTGCCGTTAATTTAGCTGTAGCACTTGCCAAAGACGGATTCCGGGTTGGCTTATTGGATGCTGATGTATATGGGCCCTCTGTTCCAAAAATGTTTGATGTAGAAGGTATTCGTCCGTCTTTTGAAAAAGTTGATGGTAAGGACAGGATCATTCCTGTTGAAAAATATGGAGTAAAAATTCTGTCAATGGGATTTTTTGTAGATCAGAAAGATGCTCTGGTGTGGAGGGGTCCAATGGCAACAAGTGCCCTGAAACAGTTAATTTCAGATGGAAACTGGGGTGAATTGGATTATCTTATCCTGGATCTTCCTCCGGGAACAGGAGATATTCACCTTACAATGGTTCAAACGGTATCAGTTACTGGTGCCATAATTGTTTCCACCCCGCAAGCTGTTGCCCTGGCGGATGTAGTTAAGGGGATCAGCATGTTTACCGGAGAACAGGTTGATGTTCCCGTACTTGGCCTGGTGGAAAATATGGCTTGGTTTACACCTGCCGAATTGCCAGATAATAAGTATTACATTTTTGGCAAGGAGGGCTGTAAAAAGTTGGCTGAGGAGGTAAATTTGCCCTTATTAGGTCAAATTCCCCTGGTCCAATCCATTCGAGAAGGAGGTGATGTTGGAGAGCCGGTAGCCATAGATGAAACTAATCCTGCATATCAGGCATTCAATTCTCTGGCTAAAGAAATCGTGAAAGCCGTTGATTATCGAAATAAAAGCAAAGCGCCAACAAAAATTGTAGAAATAACGAAGCATTAATATAAAATTTTGATTCAATGATAAATCCTGAAATAGAAGAAAAAATCAAAACAGTTCTTGAACAATTACGTCCTTATCTTCAGGCTGATGGTGGAGATTTAAGCCTGGTGGAGATTACTGATGATTATGTGGTAAGGGTTAGACTTGAAGGTGCATGTGGTTCATGTCCGATGAGTACAATGACTTTAAAAGCAGGCATTGAAGGAACTCTCAAGAAAGAGGTTCCCGAGGTGCAATTGGTTGAGTCAGTCTAAAGTTCACCGGTTTTGATCATATTGTAGATTTTCGACTTGCCTATTTCCAGTTTTTTTGCAACAAGTACAACATTGTTGTTGTATTTTTCCAGGAAATGAC
Source organism: Bacteroidota bacterium (assembly GCA_030592205.1). Taxonomy (GTDB): domain Bacteria; phylum Bacteroidota; class Bacteroidia; order Bacteroidales; family UBA12481; genus JAUVKA01. Next base: position 29,966 of record JAUVKA010000001.1, read on the forward strand.
GGATAATTTTAATTTCGAATTCCCGCAGAGGAATATCCATGTTAAAAATATCCAAACCGGCATGAGTTGGCGAAAACAGAATATGTTCTTCTTCAATTAGCTGTTCGTTTGATAAAACTGCGGCAAGCTCAACAATTGCGTTTAGTTCCCTGACATTCCCCGGATAATTATGTGACATCAATTTACTTCTTGCAGCCGGGCTGAATTCTCTCAGTTGGATGTTGTTTTCCCTGCAAAAAACAGTTAAGAAATGATTAGCTAAAAGGATCACATCGTTTTCTCTGTCGGATAAAGGTGGAATAACAATAGGTAAACCCAAGAGTCGGTAGTACAGATCCTCCCTGAAACTGCCATTTCGTACTTCTTCGGGCAGGTCTTTACTGGTAGCCGTGATAATCCGGGTATCTACGGGTATTGACTTTGTGCTCCCTGCCCGTGTAATTTTTTTATCCTGAATTGCTTTAAACAACTTGAATTGCAGGTTGATATCCAGTTCAGCGATTTCATTAATAAAGAGGGTTCCCTTGTGTGCCTGTTCAAGTTTTCCAATAGCTCGGGCATAGGCTCCGGCAAAAGCTCCTTTCTCATGGCCGAATAATTCACTTTCGATCATTTCTTTCGGAACTGCCCCCATATTAACAGTTATAAAGGCTTGTTCTTTGCGCACCGAATTGAAATGGATTGTTCTGGCGATAAGTTCCTTGCCCGTTCCACTTTCCCCATGGAGAGAAACAGTCATATTTTGAACAATAATAGCTTTCTCCACAAGGGCAAGAACCTTTTTAATGACTTTGCTTTCACCAATAATAGCATTTGAAACTTCGTACTTTTTGGTGATGTGAGATTTCAGCTGGTTAATCTCATAGTGCAGGCTTTGCAGAGTATGAATGTTCTGAATAACCTTATGAAGCCTTTTTTCCAGGTCTTCACCAATAGTAAAGGAATCATATACTCCCAGTTCCATTAAGCTGCTTGCCGGGAGAGCTTCTTCTTTCCCGCAAACGATTAGCACCTGTATATCAGGATTATAACTATTAATTTTTGAAATAATTTCCTGGCTGCTCATATCGGATAATGAACAATCCAGGATTACTATGTCAGGGTTTTCATTTAATGTAATAAGAAAGGAGCCAGCCTCATTAAAAGTCTGAATTTCATATTCAGTATTTTCAAGCAGGAGACTTCCAATTGAATCACGTAAATGCAAATCATTCTCAACCACAAATATTTTCATAGGAAAATGAGTCTTATAATTTCGCAAATAAAGTAAATCAAACTAATGTAATAATTATTCGTAAACTTTACAGAATTATGAAAGGAATTTTGATTTGGACGATTGATCCAGGATAATATTGAAAACCATGTGTTTTTTAGCTTGAATAAAATAATTTTGCAAGCAATGAGTTAGTATAAAGGCCAATAGATATAAATGTGAATAGAGCTTTCAGATATTGTGTGTGTTTTGTCATTACGGGACTGATAATCAGTAGTTGTTCTACCAAGAAGAACACTTTGGTGACCCGTAATTATCATAATGTGACCTCCCATTACAATATTTATTTTAATGCTTACGAATCCTAC
>JAUVKA010000291.1 GCA_030592205.1 Bacteroidota bacterium
GACTCCACTGTAAAGCACCTGATCACCTGCTCGGCCAGCTTATATTTGATCGTCCCAAAATTAGAAATAAACATCCCAAATTGCTTTCTCTCATTAGCGTAGTTAACCGACTGATTAATTGCGCCTTTAGCAGCACCCAACACATTTCCACCAAGCTTTAACCTGCCCATGTGGAGAATATTCAAAGCAATACGATAACCCTGTCCACGGGCAGCCAACATATTCTCCACCGGCACTTTAACATCATTAAAAAAGATCTGTCGGGTAGATGATCCCTTGATCCCCATCTTCTTTTCCTCAGGATTAAAAACGATTCCTGGAAAATTCCGCTCAACAATAAAGGCACTCAGAACACGATCATTATCAATCTTGGCAAAAACAGTCATTACATCAGCAAAACCAGCATTGGTAATCCACATTTTCTGGCCATTAAGGATATAGTGCTTACCATCCTCTGACAAGACAGCTTTTGTTTTTCCGGCATTGGCATCAGACCCGGCTCCAGGTTCAGTGAGACAATAGGCTCCTTTCCATTCTCCGGTGGCAAGCTTTGGCAGATATTTTTGCTTCTGCATAGCATTACCATAATATGCTATAGGTAATGTTCCAATTCCCGTATGACAGGAATAAGCAACAGCATAGGAATAGCCTCCTCCCATGGTCTCCCCAGCTAACATGGATGTCACAAACGACTGGCCAAAACCATCGTATTCTTCCGACACGGAGATCCCCAATAAACCAAGCTCACCCGATTTTGTCATGAGCTCAGACATGAGTCCTTCCTCCTGGCTATCAACACGGTCAAGAATCGGTAACACTTCCGTATCCAGGAAATCCTGACATGTTTGAGCAATCATCCTTTGCTCCTCATCAAACTCCTCAGGGATAAATACATCTGCAGAATCAGTTTCTTGTACTAAAAAGGAACCACCTTTTATTGCTTTCTCTTTTTCCATAAGTATCTTATTATTACATCATATTCCAGCTATAAACCCAATGACAATGCAACTAACTCTGCAATATCGTAGGTCTTTTTACTATTTTCTAAATTCTTATATTTCAATCCATCAGTCATCATGACCATACAATAAGGACAAGCCGTAACAATAATATCAGCACCTGATTCAACTGCTTCTTCTGTCCTTTCAATAAACACCTCTTTATCACCAGCTTCAGCCTCCTTAAACATTTGCCCACCACCTGCACCACAACATAAGGCAAAACTTCGATTCCTTTTCATTTCCTTAAAATCTGAAGCCAGTGTATTGATAATCAGTCGGGGGGCAGAGTATTCCCCATTGGCTCTTCCCAAGTAACATGGATCATGATAAGTAAGTCTTTGCCCAGAGAAGAATTCCTGAGAAAGGCTCAATTTACCGGAATTAATAAGATCCTGTAAAAATTTGGTGTGATGAATCACCTCATATTTACCACCAAGTTCAGGATATTCATTCAGGAAAGTATTATAGGCATGTGGGTCGCAGGTCAAAATCTTTTTAATCCCATAGCCATTCAGAATTTCAATATTGCTAAGGGCCTGCATCTGGAACAGCATTTCATTTCCTGCTCTTCGAACTACATCTCCACTGGACGATTCTTCAGTTCCAAGTACGGCATAATTAATATCCAGCCAGCTAAGTATTTTTACGAACGCCCTGGTAACTTTTTTGTACCTATCATCGAATGCACCTGCACTTCCTACCCAAAGAAGGAACTCTGGCTCCTGGCCTGCTGCAGTCATGTCAGCCATTGTTGGTACGTCGATCTTTATTCTATCGTTTTCCATTGGAAGTAATTTCCGAAGGGAATTAATTTTTCTTATTCATAAACAAATCATCAGCCCAGGCCATACGATCCTCCTGAGAGAACTGCCATGGGGCTCCATTATTTTCAATATTTGAGAAAATAGCATTAAGCTCACTGGGAGCTGCCGATTCTTCCATCACAAGATACCTTCTCATATCAATAATGAGGGCTGGATGATTAATATTGATCGGACATTCCCTGGCACAAGCATTACATGTTGTACATGCCCACAGCTCTTCAGGTGAAATATAATCCCGAATCAGAGATTTTTCATCTGTGTATTCTTTACCATGTTTTATTAAACCTGGGCCCTTCTCTTTCATCCTCGATCTAAGATCCATCACGATCTTCCTGGGTGATAGCTTCTTTCCTGTAATATTGGCAGGACACACATCTGTACATCTCCCACACTGGGTGCAAGCAAGGGCATCCAAATAGTTTTTCCAGCTTACATCTTCTGCGTCCAATACACCAAAGCGTGATACTTCCTCCTCGGTACTTTCGTCAAAAGCAGCATTCGGGTCAAGCATCATTTTCACCTCTTTGGTAATACTCTCCATATTTGTAAGCTTACCAAGAGGATCAAGATTACTCAGAAAGACATTTGGTATTGACATAAATACATGGAAATGCTTCGAATAAGGCAGGTAGTTGGCAAAAATAAAGATCAGAAGGATATGAGTCCACCAGTTTACCTCATGTAATGTATGAATATGGGTAAGGGAAAACCCAGTAAACATCGTACTTAAAACTTTACTTACAGGGTATAACCCCGCTAGTCCATGGAATGAATTAACACTCTCCAGATAGTAGAAAGTATTCATTCCCAAAAGACTAAGCATTAGAAGCAGGATCAAAGTCAGAGCAATATTTGCATCTCTATGAGATTGATGCGTCATTTCTGCACCGCTAAACCTTCTGATATTCATAAAAATACGCATAATAAGAAAGGCGATGATTATCAAAAATATCAGAAAAGCGAATATATCTCCTGAAGCGATAATTACATCATAAACAGGTCCCAGGAATTGCAAAACTCTGTGCGTCCCAAACAATCCATCAATAAGCATATCCAGACTGCCAATCAGAATCAAGCAAAAGCCCCAAAAAACAAGAGCATGCATCATCCCTAACACAGGTTTACGTAAAATTCTGGTTTGCCCAAAGGCAACTGCAAGAGTTCGTTTAATTCTCTGACCAATATTTTTAATTGGCTTAGTCTTTTTAGTCAAGCGAAACAAAGCCGCTAATCTCAGGGTAGTATAAGTAAATACCCCCAGAGTGACTAATAATGCCAGTAGAAAAAGAACCTGCTTAAGCATCAGGATTTGACTTGTCTGATTGCTGATATTAATTCAGGCAACACTTTCATTGCGTCACCAACAATACCATAATCTGCAGCCTCAAAAATAGGAGCATCAGGATCGGTATTGACAGCAACGATACATTTTGAAGAACTTACACCTGCCAGATGCTGGATAGCTCCAGAAATCCCAAATGCAAAATACAGATTCGGGGCAATTATCTTACCGGTTTGACCGGTATGCTCATTATGCGGGCGCCACCCTTCGTCGGAAACCGGTCTGGAACAAGCTGTTGCAGCTCCAAGCAGATCGGCCAATTCCTCAATAGGGCCCCAGTTGTCTGGAGATTTCATCCCTCGGCCAGCTGAAACAACAACATCAGCATCAGTTAGAATAATTTTTCCTGATTGTTTTTCCATATTCAACCTGCTCGTCACACCCTTCGTAGGAGCCTCAGGAACAAAAGTTTCAATTTTTGAGTCAAGCTTGTTTTCCGTAACTTCAAATGAATTCTGGGAAAGGGTTAATACTTTAACCGGAGTTTTGATTTCTATCGCCGATCCTGCTTTGCCTGAAAATATCTTTTTCGAAGTAATAAAGGGGTCAAGATTTTCAGGTAAACCTGTTAATCCTGATCCAATGCCGGCTTTTAACCTTACAGCTATTCTGGGGGCAAGTGCTTTTCCCACATTATTATGAGCCAGAAGAACCACCTTAGCATCTTCCTTAGAAGCTGCTTCTGCTATTATTTTTGTATAAACCTGATTATCCACAACCGTCAAATCCTCAGATTCAACTTTCAGGATTTTATGGGCGCCGTAATTGCCAAGGCGGGATAATTCATTCTCCGGAACTTGTCCGATTGATAAAGCGGTAACAGTATCTCCCATCACCTCTGCTAATTTCGATGCAAAGGATATTAACTCAAAGCTCACCTTTTTAAAAGCACCATCCCAATTCTCGGTATATACTAGTATTGCCATTTTATTGAATTTTCAATGTTTTTTCTTTATAAAACCTTCGCCTCATTCCTTAACAGGTTAACCAATTCACCAACATTTTCAGGATCCACCATTTTGCAAGGAGGTTTAGCCTCAGGCAGAGTGAATTTCAAAAACTCTGTTAAAACTTCACTATTAATCGGATTAACTACGGCTAAAGGCTTTTTACGAGCCATCATAATTCCACGCATCGCGGGAATTCTAGGTTCCTTAGTGATACCTTTTTGAACAACTGCCACAAAAGGTGTAGGGCATGTAAAAGTTTCAAACCCACCATCAAATTCCCGGTTAAGTTCTAAGGTATCACCTTCATACTTAATAGATGAAACTGCTGAAACAGAAGGATAATCAAGATGCTCTGCCAACATTCCTCCAACAGCGGCCCCATTATAGTCACTTGATTCAATCCCGCAAAGGATCAAATCATAAGGATCACTCTTAATTACTTCAGCTATCTGGGCAGCAACTACACCTGAATCAGCAGGTTGCATATCTATGCGGATTCCGTTATCAGCACCAATGGCCAGGGCTTTGCGAATCGTTGGCTCAACACTTATATCGCCAACAGTAATCACAGTCACAGAATTGACAGGATTTCCAGTATCTTCCTTAATCTCCAAAGCACGTGTAAGGGCCAATTCATCCCATGGGTTAATCACCCACTGAACTCCTGTTTGATCGAATTTGGTACTATTCTCAACAAACTTCACCTTGGTGGTGGTATCAGGCACATGGCCAAGGCATACGAGAATTTTCATAAAGCTATTAATTTGATAATTAATTACATTCCGTTTTCAGGTTGACAAATATAATTAATTATTCAGGTATTCAGAACAGGGTCTGAAGATTAGAAAGATTATAAATTCAGAAAGCCATAAGGAAATCAAACTGAAAAAGAAAAACCCTGGTCCAGGCAGAAAGTATAAACCTAAGCTTTGCTCCCACTAATCCTGAAGAACTTCACAACTCCCTCAATGGTTATCCAAAGAACAATTATTACAACTACCAGATTGACCACAGAAAGGAGGTAATTTTGATCACGGAAAAAGCTGATTTGATTTATAATGGAAGCCCAGAGAGTAACTACACTCATAAAAATAGCTGGAATACCACTTACCAACCATTTAAAGCCGCCTTTTCGTTTTAGGTATAAAGTAATAATGATAAGGGCAAGGGCAGCCAGGGTTTGGTTTACAGCTCCAAATAAAGGCCACAATTTTAGAGCTCCGGTACCATTGGCTCCCGTTGCAAAGGCCAGGGCAGCTGCAGATGAAACAGCAATAAAAGAAGTGAAGTACATATTCCTGAACAGGGGTACTTTTAAACCTGAAAAAACTTCTTCAATAACGTACCGCTGGACTCTTGTAGCAGTATCTAAAGTTGTTCCCGCAAATGATGCAACAAATACACCCATAACCACC
>JAUVKA010000092.1 GCA_030592205.1 Bacteroidota bacterium
GAATCTTAAGCTATGCTACAATATGGCGGTCATTCCTGCGAGGCGGGAATGACTTCTCTATCGAATCTTAAGCTATGCTACAATATGGCGGTCATTCCTGCGAAAGCAGGAATCCAGTGGCGAGCTTGCGAAGGAACTATCTATCGCACCAGTACTATTTTCCCCGTTTCCCATTTCTCCCCTATCTCGAGCCGATAAAAATACATCCCGGGATCCATAGCGTGGAACTGATAATCGCTTCCATCCCATTCATAAGAATACTCGCCGGCCAGCAGTTCTTCATTGACAATATTTTTGATTGCTCGACCTGAGGTGTCGTAGATGCACAACACAACCTGTTGTTTATCAGGTATCAAGAACGTAATGTTCGTTACATCACGGAAGGGATTTGGATAGCTCTGACTAAGCAATTCCGTTTCTTCCCAATTGATGGTTGAAACAGGAACAGCCCCGGTAGCTATCTGATTGTTTTTATCCCTCACACGTACATACACATTCCAGATCTGATCAGGAAGACTTGGCCGGCAACTCAGTAAGCCATTGCTGGTAATGTTTACTTCTCCGGGATAATGATTTGGCTCAAAACGCGCTCCATAGTTTTGAAAAAGTATACCAAGCTGAGAAACTGTGGCCTTTTTGAATGACCGTCCATCACCATTAGATATACCTGACATCCAGTAATACATGTCACCGGGAGGATGCGTAAAAGAGCCATAATGAAATTCTATACGTCCATTGGGATATAAGTAGGCGCCCACTTGCACCTGGTATTGATTTTCTTCATATATCACACTGGCTTCCCAGAAAATCTTAACCACATCATGGGAGCTTTCATAGCGGATCAGATCAGTATCATTGATCAGCTCCAGATCGCGACCAAAAGGAATAATACTTTTGCGTACCTGGAAAACAAGATTTCTATTTACCGAATAGGGGTAATTATAGTATTCGGTTTCGAAATGAATAGCTCCATCCTCGTCAACAATCAATCCATCATACTGATTCCCATAAAAAGGAAAAGAAAAGGGAAGATCAATCCAGGTAAATTGATTTCTTTTGCCAACTGAGCTTAATACAACTCCTTTAACCTTAGGGAAAGATTTTTCAAAATGTTCCTCTTCATAATCCTGAACAAGTTCCCAATAATAGGGAGGGGATCCTCCGGAAGCCTCAAGCTGCCGGGTAAAAAGTTCGCCCGGAACAACGAAATTAGTTGGCTCATTCTTAATTTCCACCTTTTTGAAATCAATTTCAGTTGCAACAGAAAGAGTTGTTATGGCATTATTCTGTATGGGAATATGCCGATCCAGGCTGAGAGTTTCATTCCTTTCCTCGGTATAGTTAATCACTGAAAATTCTATGATTTCACCCTCACCAACACTCGCCGGGTCTCTTTCGTCAATCATCAGAAAGAAGCGGACTGCTTGTCCTGGCTCAATATCGCTTACCAAAGATGATATATCAAGGCCCAATTCAAAATGTGTTGAATCTGCGGGATCCTCTCCTATCAAAGGATAGTCGCCTCCCTGATAATTGAAATGAGGGAAGCCCATAACTCTTTCTGCTTGTGTAGTATCCTGATTTGTTGATACCCCCGCAAGAAGTCGAAATTTGTTACGGGATGTATGGGTCATTTTCACGCGCATAGTAACTACAGGGTTCATTTGTTTCACTGGTTTGATCATGTGAACTGACTTATTCCAGATTCCTCCTGAATGCCCCTCGCTGGCCAGAGTCTTGTACAAGCAATACGAAAATCCATCGCGACCCCAACCCTTACCCCAGGTATTGGCCATGATTAATGCTCCCATTTCCCAGTCGCGCATGTCGATTACACCATCGTTATTGTTGTCTTCATCATTCGTTATCCGGCCGTCCCCATTTACATCCACACCAATTTCATCATCATATCCAACTACTGTCAGTGCGTGTCCTACAACCTGTCCAAAATTAATTAACACAGGAGCGTGAGGATCTTTTGAATCCCCGTCTGTATAAAGAAACTCCATACCCCCGGATGCTATCTGAAAATTTGCAAGGCCACCATGCTCTTGTCCATCCAACCTGTCGAGCAGAAAATGCTTGAGAATATCCAATCCCTCTGGATCGCCTACATACAGGGAATAATTCTCAATGATCCTGTTTTGCATGGCACGGTAATATTTTTCATAACCCGACATCCAGATCCCCACTTCCGACCAATAAGGATAATCGATCATTGTAGGATTCCCTGCAGCTTTAACTATCTCCCAGCTGTCGAAATAACTAACTCCATTGGAATTTCGGGCGCTATTAAGAAAATTATAAACATAAATGGGGGAATACCGGTTTTCTATCTCTTCCGAATCCAAATCTCTCAGGCGATTCAACCCATAGGTCAAAACATACCCAATAGTACTAGCCTGGTTACAGCTCCATCCGGATTGACTTATAATGGAGGGGAAATATTTCAATTCAGCATTATTCAATCTGACCGGCAGGTCCTGACCTCCTTTCAGGCGATACTTTGCCGGAACCGGGTAAGGTGTAAAATCTACCTGCCCGAAAACAGATGTTCCAAGTATACACAAAATGCCCAAAATCAAAATCCTTTTCATATTTGATCTTTTTCAGAAAACAAAACTAAGTAAAAAGCAATAGATTGGGCTAAGCAATTGCTTTTTCCCTACTTTTGTGGCGAAATGAAAATTGTAATTAAATATCTGATATTATTGATTGGCTTGATTTTGTGGATTGCACCTCTGCATGCACAAAAAGAGGGGGCTATCTGGTATTTCGGTTATGGGGCAGGTTTGGATTTTACAAGTCACTATCCAAAGCCCTTAACTGATGGGAAACTGAAGACCAGGGAAGGGGTAGCCACAATTTCAGATAAGGACGGAAACCTTCTCTTATACACCGATGGTACCACTATTTGGAATAAGCTCCACCAGGTAATGAATAATGGATCCGGCTTATATGGTAATGTTACCTCCACCCAGTCGTCAATGGTTGTGCCAAAACCAGGCTCAAATTCTGTATTTTACGTTTTTACCGTGGATGAAGTGGGGGATGTTGATAATCCAGGACATGGTTTGAATTACAGCGTGGTTGACATGACTCGTAGTGGTGGACTGGGTTCTGTTGTGGAAAAAAACAAAGATCTTTCAGCGGGAGGAACACGGCTTTTTACCGAGAAGATTACTGCTGTTCTGCATAACAATAAAGAAGATTACTGGATTATTGCCCATGGCTGGGGAGCAGATGATAACAGGTTTTTTGTTTACAAAATAACCAAAATGGGGGTAGATTTCGTATCCTCCCAGATAGCAGGAATACGTCATCAAAATATCTCTCCTAACGACATGTTCAACCGGGGGGCTGTTGGTTATTTAAAATCTTCTCCAAAAGGAGATTATCTGGCTCTGGCTGTAGAAAGCTTAAGATTATTTGAAATTTTCAAATTTGATAATCAAACTGGCGAAATTTCTTTCCTGGCAAACCTGCCGGCGGGAAATGAGGAACGTCCAAATGAACCATTATATGCTGCCTATGGTGTTGAGTTTTCTCCAACCAGCAACTATTTTTATGGATCTACACGTGAAGGTGGTATGCTCTATCGTTGGGATCTAAGCCAGAATTCTGAAATTAACATCAGGAGGTCATTGGAGGTAATTTATAAAAGCACCTCTAATATTCTATGTGGTGCTCTGCAGCTGGCCTTCAACGGAAAGATATATATTACTTTTTCCGGACAACAATTTCTTGGAGTAATCAATTCTCCAACACAGGATGATTGCAATTTTAAATATCAGGGAGCTAGCCTGATTGACAACACAATCGGAGAAGGCGGTCATGGGTACTATGGGCTTCCAACTTTTCTTCCGGACTTTTTTAAAGCGGCTGAGTTCTATTATGAGAATTCTTGCGTAAATGATACTACTTTATTTTATCTCTCTACTACATTTGGCCTTGGCTCCGCCCCTGTATGGACAATCATGGATGAAGCAGGAAATAAAATTGGGCAGGCCAACACCAATACCAACACAATGGAGGGAACCTACCAATTCACAAACTCCGGGAATTATCAGGTTAGGCTGGATGTGCATCAAAATGGAGGCGATATTGTTCAAACACAAATTATAGTTATTCATCCACTCCCAGAACTTAATTTCCCTGATACCACTAATCTCTGTGAAGGATCTAGCGTGGACCTTGATGCTGGCGATGGAGCCTTTTACCACTGGGGCGACAATGTCAACCTTCTGGAGCGATTCCGAACTATTTCCAGGGAAGGAATCTACTCTGTTTCAGTAACACATAACAATGGCTGCACTAATGCAGATACTACTCTGGTGGTGAGTCAACCTTTACCAAGTATTAATTCAATCCAGATTACCGAGGCTGCATGCGGGTATCAAAATGGAAGCGTGGCTATTTTCACTAATGATGATCTTGCAAGCTTGATATTCAACTGGAAAGATTTTCCTGATAGTAGCAGTAACACGCTTTCTCAGCTTGGTGGAGGAATCTATGAGGTTGATATTATCTCCCGGGAAACCGGTTGCCTGTTAAACAAAAAAATCACAATTTCTGAAAAGGATGCTCCTCCTGTTACCATCGAGGCATCCAACAATGATACCCTTTGTCCGGGGGAGGAAATAACCCTTACTGCTTCCGGAGCGGCGAATTTTATTTGGGTGGAGCCAATAGAATTTGAAGGCCCTAGTATTACAGTGGCTCCTATGGTAGAAACAACATATATTGTTAAGGGTTACAATATTGGTGCGGAAAACATGGAATGTGCTGCTTTCCAGGAAATCACCATATTAGTACACCCTTATGATCCACCACAATTGGGTAGTGATCGTTCCATTTGCGAGGGCTTCCCTCTTGAGCTTGATGGTGGTGAACGTTTCGTTTCATGGTCCTGGAGCAACGGCATAAATGAGCGTTTTTTAACTATTGAGGATAGTTTTGAAAATCTAATTCTTACCATTGAGGATAGCAATGGATGTTTTGCCTCTGATACCATTAACCTTTGGTTTGTATCTCTTCCTCAAGTGGATCTGGGACCCGACCGGACGGAATGTTTGTCTGGCCCAATTGAACTTGATGCTGGAGAGGCAGAATCATATCTCTGGAATACGGGAGATACAACCAGAACTATTTTTATAGAAGAGTCAAATATTTATGAAGTAACCGTAAGTAAAGAAGGATGTTTCAACTCTGATCAGGTAGCAATTCAGTTAAATAACCCTGATTCGCTTCGGATCGACTCTGTACAAATCAAGGACATCACTTGCTTTGGAACTAATAATGGCCAGATACGCATTTTTGTTAAAGGAGAGGGAACAAATTACCAGTATTCCGTGGACAATGGACTTAACTATGTTGAAAACGGTGGACTTTTTGATGTCCTGGAACCTGGTGAAGAATATCTGATTATGGTAATGGAGGATTCGGCTTGTACAACCCAGTATCCGGAACCCATAATACTTACAGAACCGGAAGAACATCACCCACTTAATTTGTTCATTGATTCTCTGAATGTTAGAGACGTTACTTGTTACGGAGCAAATGATGGTCAAATAGTGGTTTTCTCACATGGCGAGGGCCTGAGTTATGAATATTCTATTGATGATGGACTCAACTACTCAAGAAATGAAGGTGTTTTTAATAACCTGGCCCCGGGGCAGGAATATAGTGTAATGGTACGAGAAGATTCAGTTTGTACAGCTATATACCAGGAGCCGGTAGTGTTTTCTGAACCAACTGAAATTATTATTGACTATAAGCTTATTTCGCCTGCTTGTGATCAATGTGATGATGGGCAAATTCTTCTTTCTGTTAGTGGAGGAAATCAGCCTTATTCTATTTTATGGTCAAATTTTGATACCAGCACCAGAAGGATCAATCTGTCCCTGGGAGATTATTCTGTAGCGATAACAGATTCAAGCTCTTGTAGGATTATAAAAACCATAACACTCGATATGGGGCATGGAGGTCTTGGGATACCAAACGCTTTCACCCCTAATGGCGATGGATACAATGATACATGGAGAATCGATGCCCTGCAGGACAACACAGAAGTTATTATTCAGGTCTTTGATCAATTCGGTAAATTAATTTACGAATCGAGCCATGGATACCCCGAACCCTGGGATGGTAAATATAATGGAGAGTACGTTTCTATGGGAACCTATTATTTTCTGATTAAATTAGACGGCTTAAATAATATTGTCATGGGTAGTTTGACTGTATTAAGATAAGCGCAGGCAACATTATAATAGATTATGAAGAAGCAATCAATAGTCATCAGTCCGAAGTGGTACAAAGTGCTGGTCGATAAATACTGCTTGTTGTTCCTGTTTTTTTTAATCCCCTTATTCAGTCAGGCTCAGATCAATCCCCTTGCTGATCAATATCTTATTAACCAATTCCAGATGAATCCTGCGATTGCGGGGACGGAAAGATATAGTCCTATCACCCTTAGCACCCGACAGCAATGGGTTGGGTTCACCAAGGCCCCAACCACTCAAGCTCTTACTATTCATTCTCGAATCCGCGCAAAGAATATCAGATTTACCCCTCGTGGTTATGTTAACAAAGGGGATCGTTCTTTTGGAAATATTGGAGTGGGAGGAGGTGCCTTTAATTACAATTATGGAGCGATCTCCCATACTGGGATTCATCTGGTTTATTCTTATCATATTTTTATCGGCAATGGGCGATTGGCATTCGGGATCGCACCGATATTTTACCAATTTCAACTCAATAAAACTGGTTTTACCCTACCTGATGGCACTAATACCGACCCTTTAATTTCCGGTGATTTGAATGAATCCATTCTATTTATGGATGCCAACATAGGTTTTCATTATTATGATGAGAATAGTTATGCCGGATTGTCAAGCATACAGTTTCTTCAATCTGGAGTTCAGTTTGGCAACTTCTCATTCATTTCTGAAGATCATATGAGCCAGAATCCTGATCTGTCACGCTCAATATATACATATTACGGAAGGCACATTCGAAAAGGCAAGGATATCGATATAGAGCCATCACTTTACCTGAAATACAATACACGTAATGGTGTACGTTTCGATGTTAATACCATTGTCCATTTTATGAATGCATTTTCTGCAGGTGTTACATTCCGATATAAGGAATGCCTTGGCATGCTGGCCGGTGTACAGCTGGATAATCTGGAATTTCGTTATATGTTTGAAACACCCATCTCCTCAGATATACCTAATAACTTCACCACACACCAAATCATGGTCCGCTATTTTGTTGGCCAGGCAATTGATTAGTTGCTTCTCAAGCTCGCCACCAAGTTCTACGAAGTTTCTTCTCAAGCTCGCCACCAAGTTCTACGAAGTTTCTTCTCAAGCTCGCCACGGGATTCCTGCTTTCGCAGGAATGACCGCCATATTGTAGCACAACTTAAGACTCGATAGAGAAGTCATTCCTGCGGAGGCAGGAACCTAATGGCATTTTGCGGAGTTTCTGTGATTACCCTATCTCACCCGCACAACTTTTCCGGAATATAATCGGTCCCCGGAGCGGAGTTGGTAAAAGAAGTTGCCGCTGCCTTCCAGATCACCGAGGTCGATATCGATATGTTTGGATCCTCCTACAGTTATCTCCCTGGAAAACACATTCTTGCCGTCAATCGTATAAAGATCGAACTGAAGTTTATCTACATTAATATTCTCCAGATCCAGATTTATTCTATCCCGGAATGGGTTTGGAAATACTGCGATATTACTATTGGTCTGTATATTTTTGGCATTGCTTGTTCCATTAATTTGCAGATTGAATGTTTTAGTTTGATATAAACCATCATTATCTTTCACACGAACAGGCAAGAAAACTCTTGAAGCACCATCCTCGGGTACTCCAAGGAGAGCTCCTCCCTTTGAGAAGAAAAGCCATGAGGGCCAATTATTCATAGTGTAATTCACACGAAATCCACCAAGCATAATTGATTGCTTATTGATATCCGGCAAAGTATAGGTTTTCATGTCGCCGGCAGATACTCCGGCAATCCAATTCCAGTCGGGTTTAATTGAGGTGGTAAAATACCCGGTTTCTATTCTCCCATCCTTAAATAATTTCACTCCAAATTTAGGATCAAAAACCCCATTGTTCTTGGTAAGAGTAGCATCCCAGGCAATAATAGTGCCGTCTTCTTCATCCAAACGGTATACTCCATCGGAATTAAACAAGTATTGTAAATCAATATAAAATGGATAGATCCCGGCATTTTGAAAGATATACATTCTGGGATCAATTACATATGGATAATCTTTTGGATATGGCCCCATTACCAGGCCACCGTTCTTAAGTACCGTTATCTGATTATAGGATTTTCCATAAAAAGGAAACGAATAAGCCAGATCCACTACCAGTCTTGATGTATCAGAAATTCCCAGTATTTTTTCAGCATTGGGAAATTCCCATCGCTCATCAATTTTTTCAGCAACATACTGGTTAGTCATGTTACTCCAGGTGAGGGGAGGTGTTCCACCACTTGCCTGCAAAATTTGTGAATATCCCACGCCAACATGGGCATCCGGCAATGATGGGGTATTGATTTGCACTGATTCGGCAAGCGGGTCATATATTACTGATATACGTGCAACATCTCTTAATCTTATTCCAATGTTAGTTTCGGGTGATGCCTCTTCAATAACCGCACCTGCACCATAATCCATGATACTGAAATAATCGATTTTTCCATTTCCATTGGGAGCTTCACCTTCATGATGGTATACCTCCAGGAAAAATTTTGCCGGCATGTTGGGGTCGATATAATTCAACAAAGGAGTAATATCGAGTCCAAATTCCAGTGACTCATTGCCGGCGCCGTCAATACCCTGCATAGGAAGTTCTCCTCCCTGGAAATTGAAAAATGGAAATTCAAGAATAATTTCCGGTTCGCTTGCTGCAAAATTCCTTGCAACACCCGCTACAATTTTTATCTGGTTTCGTTTAGTATGCGTTATGCTTGCTTTGATGGTAAGTTTAGGATTATAGTCTTTTTTTGGGCGTATTACTGTTACGGAGCGTTCCCAGATTCCCCCATGATGGTGGCCGAGTGCCAAAAGCCTGTAGGGTACATAAACTTTTCCTCTGTCGCCCCAGGCATCACCCCAGGAATTAACTGTTAGTATAGCCCCTTTTTCCCAGTCGCGCATATCAACAATTCCATCATCAGTAATATCTATATCATTGGTAAATTGGCCATCCTCATTGAAATCATGCATAACAGAGTCATTCCAGCCTACAAAGGTCATGGCATGACCAACTATTTCGCCAAAAGACACCATGATATGCTTGAATTCCTCTTCCTGACCCGCTGGGATTACAACAGATTTCATTCCTCCGGAGGCTATCTGAAAGTTGGCCAATCCTCCATTGGGTGAGCCATCCAGATGATCGTTTATCCAATGCTTAAGTGTTTGTAAGCCCTCAGAATCACCAACAAAAATGCTGAAAACCTCCTGTGTTCTGTTATGCATACCCTGGTAATATATATCATAGCCTGACACCCATTTCTGAGCCCGGAAATCACGACCATATTCAGATATAGAAGGTATTCCATTAGTCCGTATCACTTCCCAACTATCAAAATATGATACTCCGGTCTCTGAACTGCCATTGTTCAGAAAATTCCATACATAGGAAGGTGGATATAGATTTTCGTCAGTGTTAGAAGAAAGATCTCTAATGGCATTCATCTCATATGTAAATAGATATCCAATTGAACTGGCCTGGTTACAACTCCAGCCTGTTTGACTAAACACTTCAGGAAAATATTTTGTTGCGGAGTTATCTTTTTTTGTTGGCAGACTCTTTAGAGAATAGCCCGGAGGCATGGTCAGTTTTGGTAAGCCCGCCATTTTAATGGCCTCTTTGTTATTCAATCCAACTACTTCTGCCTGCTGACTCATTCCATTCATTCCAAGCAGGCTCAATACAATCACTAATACTAATCCGCGCATATCTTTCAAGTTTTATGGCTGCAAAAATAGAAATTTTTCCAGCATACCAAATATCAAATTATAAAATCATTAGCTCACAAACTACTGTTATTCAGCAAGCAGGGTGTCTAAAAAACATCTCACCTTTTTATTATTCCAATCAAAGGCCCCTGACTTATTATACACAATTTGTCCCTGTTTGTTCACAATAAAAGTTGTGGGAATCGATTTGGTTTTCATGCTGGCAGGGGGTGCACTAAGGGTGAGGTAGACAGGAAAACTATATTTTTTCTGTTCAATAAACTCTTTAATTGGGTCAGGATCTTCATTACTAACAAGTATGAATCTGACTTTTGAGCCATAATCTGCATAAAGCTTATCCAGGGAGGGCATTTCCGCTCTGCACGGCGGGCACCAGGTGGCCCAAAAATTAACCAGCATGACCTGCCCGTCAAAATCCCCAAGTATTACATGATTACCATTAAGGTCAACCAGGCTCCAACCTTTTGCGTTATCATCCAGAACCAGCCCTTCTTCGGCCTTTATAGTTGGCTGAAAAACTGCTGTCCTGACTTTCGATACAACTGACAAAAATCCCGCTCTGGTAGTCGGTATCAGCAGCATAATTATGAGAAGCCAAAAAAACACATCAGATGCAATTTTCAGCGGGCTTCTTTTCATGTATTTGTCTATTCTTTCTTTAATGTTCATTTCGTTACTCGGTTACTCGGTTACTCGTTACTCCACGTGTCA